>JAKJHA010000143.1 GCA_022704125.1 Verrucomicrobiota bacterium
CCGCAAGCAGGCGCACCCCGAGCCGCAACGCCTGCACGCGATTGATGCGCCAGCCGAAAAACTCGCGCCTCCCCCACCCTTCACGCTTCACGAGATACACAGCCGCCGGACAGGCCGCCACCCACAATACCGGCAACACGGGAAACCCACCCATCGTGAGACGAATAACCGCCAGCAACAGCGGCAGTCCCGCATACAGCAGCACACATTCCCATCCCAAGCGATTCATGCATCCACCATACTCTCCCTTGAGACTGACCGCAAGGGAGAGTTGAATTTTAGGATTTGGGAGTCAGGAGTTACTGGCGTTTTGAGTGGCGTCTGCCGCATGAAAAATGCAATTATGGAAACCGGATGTTACTCGGTGTGGGCCAAGCAGAAGGGAAGACATCAAATGCAAAAAATCTGGAAGGGTGTGTTGCGGCGTTTGACCATGTGCGGATGTGTCTGGATGGCGGGGAGTTGCGTCTGGGCCGACGCCAACAAGCAACCGGCCGCAACCAAGTCCATCGCTGATTGTCGGTTGGTGACTCAATTCGATGGCGTCGATCTGGCGGAAATCGGGTGTGAGAAACTGGTAGCGGACGCCATACGGGCGGGAGCGGAAGCCATTCAGATCGAGCGGTGTGAGTTTCATCTCGATGGCGCGGCGCGGACGAATGCGCTCGCAAAGCTTGCCAAGGAAATACGCTTCTTCGAGAAGGCGGGCTTCCCGGTGGCGGTTTGGACCACAACGCTGGGTTACGGCAACATGACAAATCCAGACTTTCTGCGGCGCTTCCCGAACTATCGCCCGTTGCGTGCGCTGGAGGGAAACACAGCGGCGGTCTGCGCTACGGATGTCGCCTGCCGTGAGGCGATTGCCGAGAATGTGCGCGACTTCATTCGGGCGGGGGCAAAAGTCGTTCTTCTCGATGACGATCTCGTTCAAGCGTGCCGTCCCGGTATCTGCTGCGTGTGCGACGAGCATCTACGGCGTATCGCGGCCCGGCTCGGTGTCACGTCCGTCACAGCAGAGCAAATTCGTGATGCCTACGCGGGCGCGCCCAACCCGCTCCGTACGGCCTGTGTCGACGTCATGGGAGAGACACTCATGGAGTACGCTCAGGCGATGCGGGCGGCGGCAGATGAGATCGATCCGTCCGTGATGATCGCGACCTGTCTGAGCGTTTCGCAGTATGACCTTGATGGCGTTGACGTACCGGCACTCGTCCGCCTGCTCGCTGGCAAGGGAACTGGCCGTCAGTTCGTGCGCCTGACCGGTGCCACATACTGGGTGCGTCATCCCCACAACCTGCGCAATTGGGGACAGGGACTCGGCGGCATCGTTGAGTTCTTGCGGTGGCAGTCCGCGTTGCTCCATGCCTGTGACATCGTGCCGCTGGACGAGAATGATCCTTACCCGCGCGATGTGGGCGTCGTCCCCGAGCAATTATGCGAAGCATACGACCGCGCAGTGATTGCCGAAGGAGGCATCGTCCGGAACAAGTACATGATGCGCCACAACGTCAAGACGAACAAGGGCATTGATCCAGAATACCTCGCTGCCCATCTGGCGGGACAGGACGAAGCCAAGCGGATCGCCGCGACATTCAAGGATGCCTCCCCTATTGGATTTGAGATATTTGCGCCGCCTCGTCTCGTGCGCGACGCCATCCTGCCTCAGCCGTATGCCGGCAAACGTGCGCTGATCAAATTCTTTTCTCATCCGATGGCAGGTGCTTTGCTTGCGTCCAACGGTGCGCCAACGCGCTATGACCGTGATTCTGGCGCGCCGCTGGCGGCGTTTGGACCCGCAACCGCAACACTGCCGGATGCGTGGTTGACACGCGGCGTACTGCTCGACCGTGACGGCGCGCAGACTCTCCAAAAGCGCGGCGTTGATGTGGGGTTGCTCGCGGCGGATGCCCGGAATATCGACGGCTGGCGTCTCTACCAGAATGCGAAGGGCGAGAAGTTCGCCGTTTCTGAAAAAAGCTGGTACGAACTTGATTGCAGCGAAGAGACACCGACGGCGGTACCGGTCCGCGAAATTTGGCGCTTCTTCACCGGACAGGAAATCCCGATCCGCCTCACAGGCGCGCGCGGCGTGCACCTTTTGGCGAAGCGCCGTCCAGACGGGGCGCTGGCTGTCCTTGTGAACAACATGCGCGAGACAACCGCCGGACCGTTTGATATTTTTGTCTTCGGCAAGCCGCGTTCGGTGACGTTGAAGGGGTATGGATATGGCGTGGCGGTGGAAAGATGAAGAAGACAGTCATGCCGATCGGTGTAAGCGTGGCGGCGACTACATACGTCAAAAAGAGGTACAAATGAAAAATAGTTCGCGCCGTCCAATCTGTACCGTCGTTGCCGCGATCTTGCCCGTAGTAACCTTTGGCGTGTTGGCCTACATTCACGAACGTTGGCATGTTGGGGGGCTCGAGGGGTTTGGATTTGCGATGATGCTTTTGTTGATACTGGCCGCTTCCGTGGTAGTGTCATTAATTCTAGCGATTGTATCATTGCTCAGAAATGAAAGATTATGGGGGTTGGCCTTGGCAGAAGTCCTCGTTTACTCGTTATTATCCTTATTAGCATTTCATGTTTTCACAAGTACCTGACGACCAAATTTCGTGTTTCACGGTTGAGTATTGAAAACTAGAGCACGCCGATCCCGATTTCGACACCGATTGCCCCAGAAATACCCAATTCCACCCAGAACCATAATACGAAATTATCCCTGTGGCATGGGATGGCTCAGGTGTGCTAGTATTATCGCGGATTTAACCCGGAGGGAGGATATGTATGGCTGAAAATCAAGGTAACACTCGTAAAGGGCGCGGATGTGGATTCGGTTGCGCGCTGATTGTCATTCTGTTTATCGGTCTCGGCGTGTTGGCCGCGCTGGTGCTGGCGGGGAGTCTGGGTGCGCTTTCGGCGCGGAAGGGCTCTCCTCTGGACAGCCTGATCCGACCGTACAGCACCGCCTACGGTGTGGGCGAGGATGAGGCACCGGACATGATCGAGCGTTGGTCGTCCGGCGCGGGCGATTTGAAGGTCGTGCGTGTGCCGGTCAACGGTATGATCATGTTGGGTGATTCGGCATGGTATGCCGGCAACGCCAACACGGTGTTGCGCTCGATCCGCCGCGCAACGCACGACCCCGAGGTGCGAGGGCTTCTGCTGGAGATCAACAGCGGTGGCGGCGGCATCACGGACAGCGACATTATCTACAAGGCACTGCTGGATTTCAAAAAAGCCCAGGAAGGACGTTACATCGTGTCGTTGATGGGCGATGTGGCCGCGTCGGGCGCGTATTACATCGCGCTGGCGTCCGACCGGATTTTGGCGCATCCGACGACGCTGACCGGTTCGATCGGCGTGATCATGCAGTCGTACAACTTCAAAGACCTGGCGGCGAAGTTGGGCGTTCAGGATGTGACGATCAAGTCCGGCGCCAACAAGGATCTTTTGAATCCGTTTCATGAGGTCAAGCCTGAGCAAAAGGAGCTGCTGCAAAAGGTGATCGCGGCGATGCACGAGCGCTTTGTGGGGTTGGTGGCTGAAAACCGCAAGTTGCCGAAAGAGACTGTGGCGCCGCTCGCGGACGGACGTGTGTTTCTGGCCGCCGAAGCGGTGCAGCATAAATTGATCGACGCAATCGGCTACAATGCGGATGCGCAGGCGGCGATGGCGGAACTGCTGAACACCAAGGCGATCAAGGTGATTCGGTATGAAGAGCATGTGACCCTGCGCGACATCTTTTCGCCCCGTCCCGGGATCGGGGTGGATACGGGATGGCGGCAATGGCTCATGGAAGCGACGGAACGCCGGTTGCTGTACCACTGGTCATGGTAGTTGGTCATGTACACATGCAGGGCATCTGCGGCGTGGGCATGGCCGGCGTGGCCTATCTGCTTGCGCGGCGCGGCTGGAGTGTGAGCGGGTGCGACGCGCACCTGAATGCGTGGGCCGACTGGCTACGCACGTACGGCGTATGCGTCGAGCAAGGCCATGATCCCGCCCATCTGACAAACGTCGACTGCGTGATCGTCACACCAGCGGTCCCGGCTTCCGACCCCGAACTGCTCGCCGCGCATGAACGGGGCCTGCCGGTCTTCCGTCGCGGCGAGGTGCTGGCGAAGCTGGTGTCGGACGCACGCGGCATCGCTGTCTGCGGCGCACACGGCAAGACCACCACGAGCTGCTTCACGACGCGGCTCTTGCAAGAGTTGAGGGCTGTGCCGGGGTGGTGCATCGGCGGCACCACGCCGCGCCTCGGCGGCGTGGCGGGCTGCGGCGATAGTGATCTGCTGGTGGCGGAAGCGGACGAAAGCGACGGCACACTTGCGCAGTATGCGCCCGCTGTCACAGTGCTCACCGGTATTGATCTGGATCATTTGGAGCACTTCGATGGCGAGACCGCGCTGACCGCCTGTTTTGCCTCGGTGGTTGCCCGCACGCGCGAAGGTGTCGCGGTCTGCTGTGACAACGCACGGGGCGACCAAGTGGGTGCCGCAGCCACGGTGCCGCTGCTGCGTTACGGTCTGGCGGCGGATGCCGATCTGCGTGCGACGGATGTTCGCGTCGAAGCGGGGCGCGTCACGTTTGACGTGACGTGGCGCGGCGTATCGCAAGGGCACATCGCCTTGGGCGTGGCCGGACAACATAACGCCGTCAACGCGCTGGGCGCCGCCGCTGCCGCACTGTTGCTGGGTCATGCGCCTGAAGCTGTGTTTGCGGCGCTGCCGCGCGCCTGTGACGAGCTGCCGGGACGCCGTTATGAGTGCGTGGCGGATGTGCAGGGCATTCGAATCATCGCCGATTACGCGCACCATCCGGCCGAACTGAAAGCCGCGCTGGCCATGGCGCGCGAAGAGCGTCCGGCGCGTCTGGTCGCGCTCTTCCAGCCGCACCGTTACACGCGTACACTGGCGCTGGGACCGGAGTTCCCCCCTGCTTTCGCCGAAGCCGACGAAGTGATCCTGCTGCCGGTTTACGCGGCTTCCGAAGAACCTCTGGAGGGCGGCCGCATCGAGGATCTGTATGCCCATTTCCGTCAGAGGCACTTGCAAAATCTCTTGCCTACAGGTGTGGCACGGGCATCTTGCCCGTGTTTCATGGGCGGGACGCCCATGTCACGAGGGGGGGGGCAAGAGCCTCGTCACTCCGATTGCCCGCAACCTGCGGACGCCGCCGCGTCCGCGCCGCGCATCGGCCCGCGCCTCAAACTGGCGCGCACGCTAGAGGAGGCGTGGGCTTACCTGCGGCTGACACTGTCACCGGGTGATCTGGTAGTGATCGCGGGTGCTGGCGATGTGATCGGCATGGTCGACTTGATCCGCGCAGATCTCGCGCGTGGTTGGCCGGCACACCGAGACCCCGAAGGTTTTGAGGCGGCATTGAGGGCGCTGCCAGGGGTTGAGGCGGTGCCATTCGGTGCGTTGACGCACTGGTCCTATTATCAGGTCGGCGGCTGGGCGCGTTGGCGCGTCGAGGTCGCCAACGAGGCGGCGTTGGCGGCTGTGGTGCGTTTGTGCAACGCGCATGGGGTGGGCTGGCGCTTTGTGGGGGCGGGCGCCAATTCCTGGTTCAGCGACCTAGGCGAAGCGGGCTGCGTGATCCGCTTCGCGCCGGGAGCATTCCGGGGGCTTGACGTGCGCAGCGATGAGGTGACGGCGGAGTGCGGTTGGATGGGGCAAGCGCTGCTGGATCGGCTGGAATGCGAGGGGGTTTCGGGACTTGAATGTCTCGACAGTGTGCCGGGGACGCTGGGCGGCTGGCTGGCGATGAATGCCGGGGCGCACGGCGGCGAAATCGGGGCGCGAGTTGCATGGATTCGCTGTTTGAATCCGGACGGCGAAATCGCTATACTGGATGCCATTAATTGTGGGTTCGGCTACCGTCGATGCAGTGGGCTGGCCGGGCGTGTCGCGTTGGCTTGCGGATTGCGGCTGGAACGCGCGACGCCTGAGCAGGTCGCAATATTGCGAAAGGCGGTACGTGTCAAGCGGATGCCCCTTTCGGGGTTGCGCTGCGCGGGATCGGTTTTCAGAAATCCGGAGGGTACGGCTGCCGGAGGCGTGCTGGATGCAGCGGGCTGTAAGGGTATGCGGATCGGCGGCGCGTACGTGACGGATTTTCATGCTAACATCGTTGCAACCGACGGGACTGCGACGGCCTCGGATGTGTTGGCGGTGGTGATGCGGATGCGCGGTCGTGCCGAGCGCCACGGCGGTGTGCGGTTGACAACGGAAGTCAGCGGATTTTTTAGATGAGGATCTTGCAAAACCTCTCGTGGCATGGGCGTCCCGCCCATGAAACACGGGCAGGATGCCCGTGCCACACCTGTAGGCAGGGGCTTTTGCAAGAGCCTCTAGATGAGTGAGAGAGCGGATTGAACGGTATGAAACGGGTTGCGGTCATCATGGGCGGGACCTCCAGCGAGCGCGAAGTGTCGCTCCGGTCGGGTGCTGCGGTGGTTGAAGGGTTGAAGGCGGCGGGTTACGACGCGCAGCCGGTAGTGCTGGAGCAAGACACATTGGAAGGACTGCCCGAAAACACCCAGGTGGTCTTTATTGCGCTGCATGGCGGATATGGCGAGAATGGCGG
>JAKJHA010000144.1 GCA_022704125.1 Verrucomicrobiota bacterium
CCCGCGACAGCCGACGGGGCCGATCACGACCCAAAAACGTGCCGCGAAACAGCAACGGGGTGCCGCCAGACTTCCGCTTCACCTCGCTCTACCCTGCATACCCCTGTCACTAACCGATTACAAAATCGACGGCCGTGCAACTTGACAGATTACCGTGACCCTCTGTAACATGGTTCCCTACTTCAAACGCGAAAGAGGGCGACTATGCTTACCGTATCTGATCTGCGCAAGGGTGCAAAAATCCAGTTGGAAGACGGCCAGCCGTGGCTGGTCACGGAGTTTGACTTCAGCAAGCCCGGCAAGGGACAGGCGATCTATAACTGCAAGCTGAAGAATATGCTGACCGGCACAACCATGAGCAAAAGCTTCCGCTCGAATGACAGGTTCGAAAAACCGGAGCTGATTCAGAGACAGGTGCGCTTCTCATACGAAAACGATGGCCACTATGTGTTTCTGAACGAGAATTATGAGGAGTTGGTGATCGAGGAGGAGGTGCTGGGACGTAACAAGTTTTTCCTGATGGACGATATGCCCGTCGACGCCCTCTTCTTCAATGATAAGGTGATTGATGTCGAACTGCCGAATCTGGTCGAGCGCACCGTGATTAGCTGCGAAGTCGGCGCCAAAGGCAACACCGCTTCCGGCAAGGTTACCAAGCCCGCCACCGTCGAAGGCGGCTACGAACTGGCCGTCCCGCTCTTTATCAACGAAGGCGACGTGATCCGTATCGACACGCGGACCGGCGAATACAACGACCGCGCCCGCACGGCGTAACACTGAATGCCTGTAAGCAGACTTGTTGGAGGAGTCTTATGACCGCTGAGAAAATCGCCGCGCTGGACAGCTTTTCACCTGAAACGCGCGCTGCCGCGCTCAACGCGCTCGCTGCCGGGACCTTCCCCGAGCCCGGCGCGAACTTCAACATGCACTGCCATTCGTTCTTTTCGTACAACGCCGACGGCTGGTCGCCCTCGCGCGTGGCGTACGAATGCCGCGCGCGCGGCCTGTGCGCTGCGGCACTGTGCGACTTTGACGTGCTCGACGGCCTTGAGGAGTTCCTCGCCGCCGGCCGCCTGCTGGCGCTGCGCACCGCCGTCCATCTGGAGACCCGCGCCTACGTTCCGGAACTGGCGACCTGCGATATCAGCTCGCCGGGCGAACCGGGCGTGACCTACATCATGGGCTGCGGTTTCGCCCGCGAGCCGGAAGCCGACACGCCGCAAGCCACGACTCTGGCGACGCTCCGTCATGGCGCGCAGGAACGCAATCTTGCGCTGATCGCCCGTGTCAACGCCGCGCTGCCCGCGATTGCGATTGACTACGCGCGCGACGTGCTGCCGCTGACTCCGAAGGGTGTCGCCACCGAGCGCCACATCGTGCGCGCCTACCGCGTTCAGGCGGAGAAGGCGTTTGCCGACGCCGCAGCGCGCGCGGCCTTCTGGGCACCGCTGCTCGCCTGCAACGAGGCCGATTACCCCACGCTCGAAGCGGTCCTGCCGAAACTCGAGGATCGGATCCGTAACGCGCTCGCCAAGCGCGGCGGCATCGGCTACATCCAGCCGGATGAAAAGACCTTCCCGTTGGCAGACGACTTTACGCGCTGGGTGAAGGCGTGCGACGCCATCCCCACCATCGCCTGGCTGGACGGCACCAGCGACGGCGAGGCCGACGCCGATCGGCTGCTGGATCTGATGACCGCCAAAGGCTGCGCCGCGCTCAACATCATTCCGGACCGCAACTGGAACCTCAAGTCACCTGACGAAGCGGCCACCAAACAGGCCAAGCTCGCCGAGATCGTGGCCGGTTGCGTCGCGCGTAATCTGCCGGTCAACATCGGCACCGAGATGAATAAAGGCGGATTGCCCTTCGTCGATGATCTGGCCGGTCCGGTGCTGAGCCGCTACGCCTCTGTCTTTGTGCAGGGCATGCAGATCATGGTCGGCCAGAGCGTGCTGGCCCGGTATGCGGATGCGTCCTATCTCGGCGCGCGTGCCATGGCGGAGTTCCCGGACCGTGCACAACGCAACGCCTTTTATGCGGCGGTCGGTGCCCTACCGGCCCTGACTGACCAAACCGCCGCACGCTTGCAAGACGCAGGCGCCGACAAAGCCTTCAGCCTGCTGGCCGACGCCACACGGAACTAAGCCCGCTATTCGTTATTCGCTTCCCGTCGCATGTGGATGGCCGCCCATCCTAGGACAATCAGCGCGGCACATACGCTGACGAACAAGGCTACCGACTGCTTGGAGGTGCGCAACACAACCTCGTGGTCGCCGGCGGGGATGAGTGCGGCGGGCCAGATGCCATCAACGGTATAGAGTTGCACGGGAGCGCCATCTACCAGAAGCTGCTGGCGGTCGCGAAGCCGCTCATCGAATACCAACAGGCCGGGAGCCTGTGCAGAAACCCGCACACGCGTCGCTAGCACTCCTGGCCGTCCGCGTGCGGTCAACACCTCCACCTTCGCCGCACCGCCGGTCTGCCCCTCCACGCGCGGCGCATCAGAAACGGGCAGATCGGAAGTCGCCGCCGTTTCAGCATGGCGCGCCACCGGTATGTCTCCCAGCCACTCCGCAACAAAATACGGCGCAACCACCGGCTGTACCACGGTCGCCAAGGTCAAAGTCTGCTCACCAGGTTGCTGCACCGAGCGCACGGTTCCGGCACCCAACTCAAAATCCAGTAGCGGACGCAACACGCCGGCGCGGATCAGGCTCTCGGCACTCTTACGCGGCACGATCACTGCCTGCGCATGCAGCCGCCGCCACAGCTTGAGCGCGTCCTTCTGCAGCGCGGTGAAAAGTTGGCCGTATGCGCCGCCCATATCGTCTTGGCTGGGCGCTAAATTGCGGATGCCGTTGAAGGCCAGCGAAGAACTGAACCATTCGTGCCCCGGCACATTCTGTGTGGCGTAGCTGACGACATTCGGCGTGCGGTCACCGGCTTGCGACCTGAGCGCTTTCACCACCGCGTTCTCGCGATAGAGTGGTCCCAACTCCATCGGCCGCACATAACGCCGGGCGATGATAGCCTGATCAAGGCAGAGCAGTGCGATCAGGCACGCCGCCAACACCCAAGGGGCGCGAGCATCGCGGATGCGGTAGACCACGGCCCACAGGGCACCCGCGACCACGACCGCCAGCCCTGCGGCGCGGACGGTATTGCGCAGTGTGTAGCCGCCTAGCGCATCGGCCACCTGCCCCAGTCCGAGGGCAGTGATGTGCCGAACAATCGCCGGACGGACCGTCAGCGCCACCAAGACGCTGATTAGTAACACACCGGCCATGCCGCATGCCAGCTTGACCAATCTGCGCCGCAACTTATCATCCTGTTCGCCGCGCAGAAACAGCTCCATGCCGAACCCCGCCAGAAACGCGGTGGCGATCTCTACCAAATGCAGGAACTTCACCGGTGCGCGGATGTAGTCCATGTAGGGAATTGCATAGAACAGGCGGTAAAACGGCGTGTAGCGTCCCATCGCCAGCAGCAGACAGACCAGCCAGACACCACACCAAAAAGGAACGTCGGAGAAGTTAGGATTTAGGAAGGAGGAATCAGTATTTAGGATTTGGGATTTAGGATTTAGGATTGGGGATTGGGGATTGGGGATTGGGGATTTAAGAGTTGTATTATCTGGGGAGAGGCGAGCGTCTGCTCGTCCGCAAGGAATGAGACGGAAGGAGGCCGCGAAGATCGCAAAGAGCAGCGGGATGAGACCAAGATAGACGGTATGTTGCCGGTAGTTGGGCATCATGCGGCCCTTTTGGAACAGGCTGTCGTGGGGGCGCCCGAGACGTCCCCAGTAGGGATACGGTGGCTGCGCGGAGTCGTTGCCGAAAACGCCAGGCACAAGGAACTCCAGAACATCCTCGGGCGGCAGGCTCCAATTCGTCGCGAACAGCCAGCGTTCGCGCCGTTCGGCAGCACTTTTCTCGGGCGTGTCTGCCGTACTTTCCGTCACCGAACGACCGGCCGCACCGGCGATCTGCGCATCGCGGTTGGCAATCTGCGTGGTCACCGCCGACCGAACACCGGCAAAACCGGCCAGCACAAGTATGACGAGCGAGATCGCAAAACGCGGCCAGATGGTGAGGATTTTGGATTTTAGATTTTGGATTTTAGATTTGGAGAACGTCAGCCAGAGCACATAGGCGGCGGCCAGCGCACCGACAAGCAGCAGGACATCGGGCTGATACGGCACGCCCCACGCGAGAACCAGTCCCAGCAGGGCAAACGGAACCAGCCGCCGTGTCGCGAATCCGCGAGCGATCAGGCCGAACGCCCAGACCGCGCAGGAGAACATGTGAAAATAACCGCGGTGCCCGGCGCTGAAAAGCGTGAAGGTGTATCCGCAGAAGCCGAGTGCCAAGCCGCCGAACCATGCGGACAACGGGTGCAAACGTTGCGCACGCAGGTAGTAAACCGCGCCAAGCGTCAGCACCAAGGTGTCAATGATGTAGGTCAGTTCGTGTGCGTAAAGCGGGTGCAGAATCAACCAGTACAGATTATGCGGTGAAAAAGTTCCGCCAGCCAACAGATTCTCAATGTGTGGCGTCCGCCACGGCCACGCGAAGAACGGCATCGAGTCAGGTGCGATCAGCCCGGCGTATTTGGGAAACACCGGGAAAAAGACGATCAACATGCCAATTGCAAAGATGCAAAGGCAATACAACGTGCAACGGATTTTTTGATTAGACATATTCAACTTTTGGTTTCAGGTTTCGGGTTTCAGGTTTCATCCAAATCGGGATCGGCTCCCTCGGTACTACCGCCCCTCCCGGCAGGATCGGCAGAACCGGCAGCCGCCTTTGACTGGGCTCGCAAGACGCTTCACACTCCAAAACTCCTAAATCCTAAATCCCAAATCCTAAATAAAATGCGTCTTTTGCCAGACAATCAATCAATCTCTCCGCTCATATCGAGCTCGTCCAGTTCGACCTCACCGGTATAGACGAATTTGACCGGCCCGGTAAGCGTAAGGCCGGTACATTTGTTGTGACGCCAGTCGCCGTCGATGATCAAATCGCAGCCGGACGGCATTTTGACCTGAGTCGGCAACGTGAAGCCGGCGGTCTCGACCGCCACCACCGCGCAAGCGACCGCGCCGGTACCGCAGGCACCGGATTCGGCCTCGACGCCACGCTCGTAGGTGCGCATCGTCATGCGGTTGGGCGCACGGAACGTCACAAAGTCCACGTTGGTGCCGTCCGGCGCAAATGCGGGATGGAGGCGCAACGCCCGACCCAACCCCTGTACATCGACCGTGCTGACATTCGGCACCTGCACCACGAAGTGCGGCACGCCCATCACCAGAAAGTCGCCGCGAATCGTCTCCTCGCCAACCTTCAGTTCCAATCCGTAATTCTTTTTGACGGGTTCCGGCATCCAGACGCACGCACCCTTGTCATTCAACTGCGCGTCCACCAGCCCGCACATCGTCTCCATCGTCAATGCGGTGCCACTAGCGCCGATCCGATTGGCAAAGGCCGCCGCGCAACGCGCGCCGTTGCCGCACATCTCCACTTCCGTCCCGTCCGGGTTCAGAAAGCGCATGCGGAAGTCTGCCTTGTCCGAATGCTGGACCAGAATGACCCCTTCGCACCCGATTCCGGTACGGCGGCTGGCCAGCGCGGCCATCAGGAAGTGATCCTCCCACGGCACATGCCCATCGCGGTCATCAATCAGGACAAAGTCGTTGCCCGCACCGTGCATTTTCGTAAATTTCAGCTTCATTGTTCCTCCCATCCACCAAAACAATCTGCGTAATCTGTGTCCATCTGTGGATAAAAAATCCGAGCAGTGCCAAAACAAACTAATGCACTAATGAACTCATGCACTAACGAATATCCTGCCCAAAGATACGCATCATGCGCGTACGCAGATCGCCCTCTGTCTCCATCGGGATATCGGCCCCGCCCGTCAGCGTCACCAGGTCGGACAGAATGTTGAGCGCCTCATCGAGCACCACATCGTCCTCCTTGCCCTCGGCTTTCGAGGCGTCCTGCACATCGTCCTGCAGCTTGCGCATCTCGTTCTCAGCCTTCATAAGCTTGCGGCGGGCGTTGATCTCCAGCGGAACTTCTTTCCGCTCGTTGACCTCCTGCACATGTCGGACCAGCGTGCAGTAACGCGCGTAGCGGGCATTGTCAGCCAGACGCTTGGCAGAGTGCTCTTTCAACTGCGGCACGAACTTCGAGACATCGGCGACGGGAATGTAAAGCGCCTGTTCAATCTGGGTCCACGGCAACGAACCCGGCAGTTTGTCTTCGCCGATGTCGAGTCCGTCCAATGTCGAGGGAATCACGATGTCCGCGCCCACGCCCTTACGCTGCGTGGAAGCGCCGTTGATGCGGTAGAAACTCGCGGTCGTCACCTTCATCGAACCGAACTTCTCCGATCCGAGCGGCATCACAGTCTGCACCGTGCCTTTGCCGTGCGACTGCGTATCGCCCACCAGCACAGCGCGTCCGTAGTCCTGCAACGCGCCGGCCACGATTTCTGAGGCCGAAGCCGAGGCACGGTTGATCAGCACGAGCATCGGCTTGCGGAAGGCCA
>JAKJHA010000145.1 GCA_022704125.1 Verrucomicrobiota bacterium
GTAGAAGGCCTCGTTGCCGATGTCTCCGACACTGGTGCCGATGTCGACGGATGCGAGGGAGGTGCAGAGGGCAAAGCCCCAGACGCCGATGGAGGTGACGTTGTCTGGAATGATGACGGAGGTGAGCGAAGAACAGCGGCTAAAGGCAGATTTGCCGATGGCGGTGACACTGTTGGGGATGGTGACGGCGGTGAGTGAGGTGCATTCGTAGAAGGCCTCGCTGCCGATGGCGGTGACGGGATAGTTGCCGAGGCCGATAGTGGATGGGATGGAGACGGTGCCGCCGGGGCCGCTGTAGCCGGTGATGGTGGCCTCGCCACCGCTGACGGTGTAGGTGTAGTCGCCGTAGGTGTCGGCGGACACGCCAAGGGGAAGGAGCAACGCGAGATGTGCGAGCACAAAGGCGCGTCGGCGCGGTGAGCGGGGCAAACGAGCGATGCGGGATGCGGTATCAATCATGGTCGTCCTTTCGGTGAATCAACGCGGGTCAGGAATGTGGGGTATGATAGGATAAGAGGGGAGGAAGTCGCAAGAGCAATGAGAAGCCCTCTCGGTTTCGTATTGCGTTCAGTGCGAGATCAAGGTACAGTGGAACCGTAATCGCGGTAGTGCGAGTGTGGGAGAGTGTGGATGCCTATTGATGTGATCATAGTCGAAGATGACAGCCGGTTACGCTCAGGACTGGTGGAGATTGTCAACCGAGACCCCCAGTGCGTGTGCGTCGGTGCGTTTGGCTCTGGAGAAGAGGCTGTGCAAAAGGCTCCGGCATTGAAGCCGCAGGTGGCGGTCATGGACATCAATCTGCCGGGCATGGACGGGATTGAGTGCGTGCGTCAGCTTTCGGAATGCCTGCCGGATTTGCAGATCGTGATGCTCACGGTCTATCAGGACACCAACAATCTCTTCCGCGCCTTGGCGGCTGGCGCGCACGGATACCTCGTCAAGCCCGCGCGCGCCCGCGACTTGCTGGCGGCCATCCGCGACATTCATCAGGGCGGCGCACCGATGACCAGCGCTCTGGCGCGTAAGGTGGTGGATGCGTTTCGCGCTCACGCTCCGAATGCCGCTTCGCCGACGGCCGCTTCTTCGACAGAGGGGACCGCCAGCCCGCTGGCGGGGGAACTGGCACCGCGCGAAGAAGAGGTTCTGGATCTGCTTGCGCAGGGGTTTTCCTACAAGGAGATCGCCGACAAGTTGAATGTGGCATTTGCCACGGTTCACACCTACGTGCTGCGTATTTACAAAAAACTCCATGTCCGCTCCAAAAATGCGGCGGTGGCCCGCTGGTTGGGGTATCAGTCGGAATCCGGTCGATAGCCGAAGGGTAGGGGAGGTAGGAGATGGAGGCGAAAGTGAGAGAGGTCGGTCGGCGTCATTTTCTGCGCTTGGCGCATGCAGGGATGGCGGTACTGCCAGTGTCACGTGTCGCATTCGGTCAGGAACAGGCGGGGGCCGAATCGGTGCGGCGGGGAAGTGCGCCGCGTACTTATGACCGCAAGGTCAAACTGGGACTGATCGGATGCGGCGGGCGCGGCATGTGGATCAGTAACTTGTTTGCGGTTCACGGCGGGTTCACGTTCGCCGCGACGGCCGACTATTTCGAAGAGCGTGCGATGCGCGCGGGTGAGCAGCTCGGTGTGCCGCCTGCCCGCTGTTTTCATGGGCTCGACGGGTACCAGCGTCTCATGGCTGCCGGGGTCGATGCAGTTGTTTTGCAGACGCCCCCGTATTTCTTCCCGCAGCTTGCCGTTGCCGCGCTTGATGCGGGGTTGCATATCTACATGGCCAAGCCGGTCGCGATCGATATCCCCGGGACTCTGACGATCAAAACACTGGCAGAACGCGCCAGCCGCGAGAGATGCGTCTTTCAGGCAGATTACCAGTTGCCGCGTGATCCGGTGAATATCGAGGTGGCCAAGCGCATCCGCGCCGGTGCGCTGGGACGCTTGCAGACGATCTTCTCCTCGGGCTGGGCTGGCGGGAACGGTTATCAAGATCCACCGTTGGGAACTAATGTCGAAAACCGGTTGAAAGATCTGGTTTGGTGCAATGACATCGCGCTGGGAGGCGATTACATCGTGCATTACGACGTCCACATTTTGGATGCGGTGGTTTGGGCACTGGGCAAGACCCCCGTCGCCGCGTTGGGGGCCTCTTGCGCATTCAGGCCCTCCGTTCACGGCGATGCGCGTGATTCGAGTATGGTGGTCTACCTGTTTGACGACGGTACGATGTGGTGCCATCAAGGTATACTCGGTGCCTATCACGACTGGATCAAGACGGGGCGTTTGACCGCTTCGTTGCAGGGAACGCAGGGTACGGCTTGCCTGTCATACGCAGGTAAATCGTACGTGCGTGGCGGACCGCGTCACTTTAGCGGCGGTGTGCCGAATCCAGAGGCGAGCGTGCGCATCAACATTGACGAGTTTCGTCAGGCGATCGACGCCGGCGACTACGCAAACGAGCAAGTGACACGGGCGGTTGACAGCAACCTCACCGCCATCCTTGGCCGCGAGGCGGCGGCGCGGCGTGACCGGATCACGCTGGAAGCGCTGTTGGCTGAGCGGCGCGCCTTGAGCCCGGATCTCACCGGGCTCAAGCGCTGAACGGTGCCCATTCTGTGTGCGGCGTTTACGCCGCCTGCTGAACTGGCGGAGCTACGGCGTGACGCTGGAGAAGAGCTTTAGCTCCTGCACATGCATAGCGGGATTGGCGCTGTTCTTGATGACGGTCAGGCGCGCGTGGCGTGCGGGTGTGGGCGCGAAGCTCAGGCGCAGACCCTCGGCGGTCGCGGGCTTGGCATCATTGAGATTGCCGGCGACCTCTTTCCACGTCTTGCCGTCGGTGGACAACTCCAACTTGAAGGTGTAGGTGCGTCCATCCGCATGGTAGAAGGTGATGTGCATTGCGCTGAGCGTTTCGGTGGTGCCGAGGTCGATCAGGGCTTGTGCCGGTGTGCGTGCGCCGTACCAGGCCTTTTCTAGCGTGCCATCCACCAGATGGGCCGGCAGGTTGTTGCCTTCGGTCGGAACGTCGGTCTTGACCGGCTTGCCCAGCGCGACATTGACCTCCTCCTTGAACAGGTCATCGATCGTCGCCTGGTTGGCGGCATTCTTCATATCGACGCGGAGTGTGCGCCACGTCGGCAGGAGCGCCTTCTTGTCCACTTGGCAGGTGTTGAAGAGCTTGGCGATGCCGCGCACGGCGAGGGTCTGGCGGCGTGCGTCGGGATCTTTGGCGGCCACACGCAGCAGACTCGGCAGGGCGGCGGCATCCGGCCAAGCGGCGAGCGCGCGCACGGCGGCGGTCGCGACATCGGGCTGCGGCGCGGTCAGCGACGCTTCGACCGCTTTCAGCAGTTCGGCGCCGCCAATGCGTGCGGCACTCTCCAGCGCGATCGTTTTTTGCGCGTCCGGTGCATTAGCCAACGCCTTGACGAGTGCGGCGGTATACGCACCTGTGGTATCGCGCCGCGCGGCTGCGGCCAGGGCGCTCTGCGCCTCGGGCGTGACACGACCGCGGGAGGCGAGCGTTTTGGCGACCAGCGTGTCGGCCATGTCACTGCCGGCGATCTCGCGCAACAGGCGGAAGCCGGCAATCGCAGCATCCTCGTCCTGCGCGTCCAGAGCGGACAGACCGAGGCGCGCGGCCTCGGTGATGCGGCGCTCTTTGATCAGTTCAAGGGCGACCTTCTTACCGGTGTCGCTGAAGGTATCGTACGAACGGGCCACAGCGTCTTTGAGCTGCTCCGTCTTGAGTTGGCGCGCGCCATCGCGGATCAACGCCAGACGGTTCGGGGGCAGGGTTTTGAGCAGCGCAGGAAGTTGCGCGGCGAAGGCAGCGGGATCCAGGCGGATCAGGGCCTGACGCGCCGCGAAGGCCACGGTATCATCAGCGTCGCCGAGGAAGGGCGCGATAGCCGCGCAGGCGCTCTTGTCGCCGCGGTCACCCAGCATATCGAGCAACATGACTTTACGGACCGGGTCGGTGGCGGTTGCGAGTTTGCCGGTCCAGAGCTGGGTTTCGGCGGTGCCGCCGGTGGTGGTGCGGGCGTGGGCCAACGCCACGCCGGCGTAAGAGAGGTCGGGATCGTCGAATGCCTGCAACAGGCGCGGGGTGCGCGCAGCCACCGCCAGTGTGGCGAGTTCGGCATTCAGCGCGGCGTGACGCGTGGGCTTGACCGGCGCGGCTTTGGGGGCGCGGTCATCGGTGACCGCCTGAACGGTCATGGCGGCCAGTGTGGCGACGCCCGGTTTGTCGGACTTCTCAAACGCGCGGATCGCCGCCGCCTGTTGCGGTGTGCCGCACCAGCGGAGTTGATCGAGGAAGAAGCAGATGACATCGGCGTCGCTGGCGCGTTGCGCCGCCGCCAGTAAGGCTC
This sequence comes from Verrucomicrobiota bacterium, assembly GCA_022704125.1. Lineage (GTDB taxonomy): Bacteria > Verrucomicrobiota > Kiritimatiellia > RFP12 > UBA1067 > DUPH01. Next base: position 4,382 of record JAKJHA010000145.1, read on the forward strand.
CGGCGTACGCTGCGCGACTGGAAGCGCCGGCCGGGCGCATCACATACTGGGTCAGCCCGGCGATGCGCGTGATGGCGACCGGATCGGAGGCGTAACCGGTCTTGACCTCGGCAAGCAGCACATCCAGAGCGGGGGCGCCCTGCTTGAGGAGATCGGCAAGCGCGGCGTCATTAATGGTGGCGAGCGCGGCTTGCTGTTTGTTGGCCCATTGGGCGGCTGTGTCCTGGGCCGAGACGGTCGCGGCGGCGACAAACAGGCCGAGCGCGAGTGTTACATTCACAAGGCGGTGGTTCATGGACAATCCTTTATTCATGCTGGAAAAATTGGTGCGGCGCGGGCTTACATCTGCCACGGCGCGCGCATCTGCTGGTAAATGAAGCGATCGGCGGCCGGGTCGTTGACCGCAGTCAGCTTGACCGGATCAAAGGTGAAGCCGCGCCCGAGGCGCATCGCGACGATGCCGAGATTGACGATCGTGCACGAGCGGAAGCCGTTGTCCTCGTTAAGCGCGAAGCGACGGCGTAGCCTGACCGACTCCACGAAATCGGTCTGCTGCGGAGCAGGCTCGGGAAGTTCGGCGATGATGGCGTCCAGATTCGGAATGTCGGACTTTAGCTTCGGCCAGACTTTGCCTTTGGGCCCCTCTAGGAACGGCACCCCCTTCATGGAGTCGTCGCCGTCCAGAATGATCTGGCAACCGTCGGCATAGGTGAAGGTGATGCGGCGGAAGGAGCCGACCGCGTCGGGATGCTGCGGCGGGCAGTCGATCTTGATCTTGGTGGGACTGGTATCGTCTTTTTCCATCAGGTACTGGACGGGATCCAGATAGTGCTGGCCCATGTCGCCGAGGCCGCCGCCGTCGTAATCCCAATAGCCGCGGAAGGTGCCGTGGGTACGGTGCGGGTGGTAAGGCTTGTACGGAGCCGGTCCCAGCCAGAGGTCGTAGTCAAAAGTCTCGGGTACCGGTTCAGGCTTGAGGTCGACCCGTCCGCTCCAGCCGAACTTGAGCGAGAAACCGGTGACGCTGCCGACCACCGCTTTGACCGGCCAGCCGAGGACGCGGTTCTCCATGAGCTTCTTCAGCGGCTTGACTTCGGTGCCGAACCCATAGAAGCCGCCCATGAAGCGGAACCAGGTGTTCAGGCGGAAGATGCGGCCGTTGGCCTTGACCGCCTCCTGTACGCGGCGTCCCTCGCCGATGGTGCGCGTCATCGGTTTTTCGCACCAGATGTCCTTGCCCGCCTGCGCGGCCATCACCGACATCAGGCCGTGCCAGTGGGGCGGGGTGCAGATGTGAACGATATCGACATCCGGGCGCGCGAGGATTTCGCGGAAATCACGGCAGGTGAAGATTTTGCCGTAGCCGTTCTTTTCGGCCTGCACGATCCCTTCCCTGACGCGGTTGGCGTCGGGATCGCACAGCGCGACCAAGCGTGTCGGCTTGTACCCTAGGTGATTGCCCGAGCGGGCAATACCGCCGAAACCGAGCAACGCGCGCGTGAGTTGGTTACTGGGCGCGGTCTCAGATCGCAAGATATGGGCGGGGACGATCGTGAACGCCGATGCGGCGCCTGCCTGTTTCAGGAAGGTCCGGCGGCTGAATGATCCTGGCATGTTCTTCTCTCCCTTAGTGTGTGTTGAGCGGGTTCTCCTGAACCCAAACCCCATGAATCACATAGGGTAACGCTTTGCTGTGTGTGACGCAAGCGTGGTTTTGAAATTGATAGCCACGCGCGCGGCGGCGAACCGGATTGTAGGTTGTCGCTCGGTCTGTATACGGTATAATGGACAGCCAAAGGAGGTAAGTATGCGATCAAAAAGGTGTTTGGTGGTACGTGCGGTTTTTTGGGGTGCGATTGTTTGTTGCGGAGGATTGCTCAACATGGGGATGGCGCAGACTGACGGCATGGAGATTTCGCAGGCGCATGCGGTGTTGACTGTGGCGGAGGGTAAGCGCCTGATTGCCAAGGCAGTTGCACAAATGCCCGTAGTCAAGCGTGCGCTGGCCAATGGCATGGTCATCATTTGCAAAGGCACGACCAACACGTATGTGGCGGAGGAACTGTTGGGCAAAAAGATTATCAGCGGTGAGTTCGTGATCGGTAACGTGACCCCGGCCAAGGGCGGGGCGGT
>JAKJHA010000146.1 GCA_022704125.1 Verrucomicrobiota bacterium
AGATCGTCGCGATCATACGCGCGCTGAACGATGCCGGTCAAAACGCCTTCGCTACGCGCGTAACACCAGAGCAAGCCGCCGCTGTGCGCGAAGAGTTGCCGGATGCGGTCTACCGCGCCGAAGCGCGCATCCTGGTCCGCGATGTTGTCCCGCTACCGCCGCCCGCCGGCAAGGTCGCCGTGCTCTGCGCAGGCACCTCAGACCTGCCGGTCGCGGAAGAGGCCGCCGTCACGGCGGAGCGCATGGGCGCGGCGGTTGAGCGCATCTACGATGTAGGCGTGGCGGGGCTTCACCGCCTGCTTTCGCGGGTTGAGCGCTTCGCCGACGCGCACGCCATCATTGTGGTCGCGGGCATGGAGGGCGCGCTGCCCTCGGTCGTCGGCGGGCTCATCGACAAGCCGGTGATCGCCGTGCCGACCAGTGTGGGCTACGGCGCCAGCTTCAACGGACTGGCGGCCCTGCTCGGCATGCTGAACACCTGTGCGGCTGGCGTCACCGTGGTCAACATCGACAACGGCTTCGGCGCGGGCGTCGCCGCCGCGCGCATCAACCACGGCGCTACAGCGAATTGACGTACTCGGCGAGGTCGTCGACCTCTTGCGGCGTCAACTCCTTGGTGTTGCCGTGCTTGTTATTCTTGTTATCGGTCGTGATGACGTCCCGGATGGTCACCGCACGGCCGTCGTACATGTAGGGTGCGGTACGCCATATCTCGATCAGGATCGGCGTGGCGAATTCACGGTCACGCTCGCCGTCTGTGCCCAACCCGAACGCGTACTTTTTCTTATCGCCGTAATAAGGCGGCGTGTGGCACTTCACGCAACCGGCCTTGCCCTCGAAAACCACCTTGCCCCGCTTCGCCGCATCGGTCAACGAACCGTCCGGCTTGAGGTACGGGCTCGGCACCGGTTCGCAGGTCCGCAGATAGGCGTCAACGCCGTCCAGTTGCGGCTGGGGCAGCTCATGGAACTGGATAAGCTCGAATCCTTTCGCCACCGCGATTTCTGCCGATGCGCGCACGCCCGTGATCATGACCGGCGAGGTGCGGTGTGTGTAGAGCAGGCTGCGCGACTGCTTGGGGTTACCGATGCCGTCATTCATTAAATCCCAGTTGGTGCCATCTGTACGCGCTTCCGGGTGGCAGCTTGCGCAACTCAGCCAGTGCTGGTAGCAGAGCGTTGCATCATTGAACGCCATCTCACCCTGTCGCACCGGCGTAAGTTGCGGCGGGGCATCCGTCAGCGGCAACTCGACGGCCGCCCCCGGCCCGTCCTCCCAAAGCTCCACCATATTCAGGCTGTCGCCGAAATACATCGCGCTGTACACGCGCTCCCCGCACACCGTCAGCGCGCGCGGCCCCTGTCCCTCTAATTGCACACGGGTCTTGATGTCGTACAGGAAACTCAAATCGTTGACCACCTCTTCCGGCTTTTCTGTTGCGGTCAAACGCTTCATCATTTCCGCGATATCCACCACCATCAGTTCGTGCGTACCGGAGGCATTGACGCACAACCAGCGCCCGTCGGGCGACACCACGACGCCCCACGGATTCGCCGCGCCCCTGACGGTGTCGTCCAAGAGCACCGCATTCACATAGGTACGCGACGTCACGTCAAAGATCGACACCGCGCTGGTATTGATCCAGCCGCGATCAAGGTGCGTGGTCGGAACGGTGAAACGGCCGACCGAGTGAGTGATGAAGCAGTAGCGCCCATCCGGGCTCATCGCCATATCGCGCACCCCGAAAGCGCCGGGCGGCAGATTGAGTGTTGCCACCGGCGCAAGTGTCGCGCTGTCATACACGTTGAGCACGGCATAGACATGCTCACTGTTTGCAGGCATGAGGGGCAGATAGTTGCCGACCCACAGCGTCTTGCCGTCCTTGGAAAGGCAGATCGCGGCCGGCTCGCGTACTGCTTTAGCCGAGCACTTGACCTTGCCGCTGGCGAGATCCAGCGCGTGAACATCCTTCCCGTCGCCGCGCGAAAAACGGTTACAGTAGTAGAGCGTCTTGCCGTCGTGACTGACCACCATCGATTCCGGCGTATGTCCGGCCGGCAGTGAGCGCACGCTCTTCCCGGTCGGCACATCGATCTCGTGAATCATGCCGTTCATCACATCCGCCGAGACAAACAGCCGCTTGCCATCCGGCGAAAGCGCGACGCGACGCGCCTGCTTGACCGGATAGCGCGCCACCACCTTTTCGGTTTCGACATCGAACGCCAAGACAACATCACCCGTCTCGCACGCTACATACAGCCGTTTGCCTGCACCGTCCGCCACCACTGATGTCGGCGACAGGTACGGTGCGGGCGCTCCGGAGACCCCGAGCGCTCCAACACACACCAGCCACGCAAACGCGGCAACCCCTATTCGACGATATAAAAGACCCAACATGTTTTCACCATCTTCACTCTTCAACGACAATCCGGAACCCGACATTGAACACGCCCTGCCACGCCTCGTAACCGAGACGGTAACTTGATGTGGCGCGGTACGGCCGGTCATAGAACGACCCGCCGCGCACCGTCTTCTTCACGTCATGACGCCGCGAATCGCTCTTGGACGAATACGGATAACGCGCGTAGTCGCTACGCGTCCACTCCGCCACGTTTCCATGCATGTCAAACAGCCCCCACGCATTGGGCTGGTACTGTTTGGTGCCGGACACCAAGAACTGCTTGTCATCAAAGTCCGAGACGCGCGGCACAAAGTCATAGGCCCTGTTACCCACAAGTCCCTTGTTAAAGACCGGATTGACTCCGTTCACCGCATACTTCTGAATCGACTTATCCGCGAGGTTCGCGAACGGGCTGAAATCATCGGTGACCGCACCGAACGACATGGGCGACGCGCTGCCCGCGCGGCACGCCCATTCCCACTGCGCCTCGGTCGGCAGCGCGACTTTCGCGCCGCTCCGTTTCGCTGCCCAGGCGCAGAAGGCGTCGGCATCGATCCAGCTCATACGCACGGCGGGCTGCTCGACATAGTTGGCATAGTAACCGAGCCGCACATGGTCTTTGTATTGCTGGTCGAAGACACTGGCGTTATGATCGGGTTTGAATGCAAAGAAGGCCGCATTGTTGATTTCGCTTTCTGACATCCAGAAGGGCTTCTCGATCTTGATATGATGGCGCGGCTGCTCGAACGCGGTCTCCGTATCGCTGCCCATCACGAACTCGCCCGCCGGGATACGCACCAGCGTGATGCGGATGCCGTCTCCCAGATCAAGCGTGCGCGTGATCTCGCCCCCCGCCTCACGCTGCATACGCTTGGCGGTATCGGCATCGAACGGCCACCCCTTCGCCGAGACGTTGACCGGCGCGGAGCGCTCTTCGCTCTTCTCGCCGGTGGGCTTGACCGGGTAAGGCTGCGCCGGCACCGCCTCCCAATCGTCGTCAATGTTGGCGTATTTCGCGCGCAACTCGGCTGCACGTGCGGAGATGTTGGTGGTCCACGCATGCCGATTGACATCCAACGAGTAGACCGACGTCCAGTTGCCGTGGTAGGGCACGTTCAGATCGATCCACGTATAGAGGCGCTGCCACGATTCATCGTCCAACTTCACCCCGTAATGCCCCTTCTCCAAAAGCTGTATGCCCTCTGAGGTCGAGGCGTGGAATTCATAGGGGATGCCCATCGTTCCCGCGCTCTCTGGACCGGGACGACGGAAGTAGCGGTGGAAAGCGTGATACGAGTGGCTGAACCGCTCCTCAATGCGCTTGGTGTCGACCAACTCCTTGTTTTTGAAGTCGGGCTTCTTCGGGTCGCTGCCGTCATGGCAGCGGATGCAGTAGGCATCAAGAACCGGCTGGACCTCCATCGCGAAGGCAAAGCCCTCCACCGTCGCACGGTGCGGCGTGATGGCCTGCGGCGGCTTGCCGGAAGCGATGGTCTTGGTGGTGATCGGCGGCTCGTTCGGCGGCTCGTGGCAGCCGATGCACGAAAGCTTCTCGCCCGGCATCACGACCAGCCAACTCCGGAAGAGTTGGACGGCACGGCCTTGGCTGTCGAGCGGCTGCAGCGAGATCGTGGTGTTGGCCGGTACGCGGAACATGGCCGAGCCGTCTTCCTCAACCTTCACAGTACCCAGCAGGCGCTTGATGTCCCAGCCGCTTTCAACACCGATGTGATGGTGGTTGCCGATGTTGTAGTAGCCGTATGCGTAAGTGAAGAGCCGCAGGGATTTGATCGTGCCCTCCGGCACACCCTTGAGACCGGGACCGCGATAGACGTTCTGAATGTAGCAGACCCCCTCCTTGTCCTTCAGGTTCACTTTGCTCGGAATGACGGGCGGACGTACGCGCTTCTTGAATGGATAAGGCTCGACCATGTAACGGTATCCGCCGGCCTCAGGATTAGCGAGGGGCACCATGTTGTCAAACGTGTCGACCAGATAGAGCCCCCACGAGCCCTGCCCGGTGAGCTTGGCGACCGTCAGGTAATACTCCGCGCTGAGCGGATAGGGCTGGACGAACTGCGGGAAGACGCCGTCAACTAGTGTGTCCAGATCCAGCGCCATCTCAGGATAGATGTGTTTCAGCTGCGGGTAGCACTTGTTGAAGAAATCGTTGTTCAACTCATGATAGTCCTTGTCCTTCTGCGACTCCGGCGGCATCTGCTCGGCAATCAGCTTATCGACATCCTGCTGCAGGTTCGGGAACTGCCCCAGCAGCTCTTTCTTGACGGTCGGATAGAGCTGGTCCACGGTCACATGCGTCACCTTCTTGCCGTAACCGGGAATGTGCTGGACCACGCCGTCAGCATGCACATGCCCCTTGTTGGTGTCAAAGATCGTCAGTTTGCCTGATCCCGCGGTACCGTGATGCCCCGAGACCACAGCGATGAACTGGCCGGGCTTGCCGGGGATCGGCCGCGCGTTGAACATGGAGTTCGGCCACAGGCATTGCGATCCGTAGATGGAGCGCTGGTTGGTGCCGTCCGGATTCATCGTCATCATGATGCGCGCATAGTAGTGCATGATGTCGGTGTATTCCCACCGCAGATACATGATCTGGCCATCCTCGCGAACCGTCGGATACCAGTCCGCGTCCTGCTCGAACGTCAACTGCCGCGTGTTGCCACCGTCGGCATCCATCACATAGAGATTGGGCACCGTGCGCGACCCGCCGATGCACGGCACGCCGATCAACGGCGCAGTGGAACTGAAAACAATCCGCTCGTCCGGCAGATAAATGCCACCGTAGTTATGCACATACTGCCCGATGATCGTCGAGACCTGCCGGAGATTCTTGCCGTCGATCCCCACCTCCATCACCTGGAACATATTGTTGGTGTCGGTCGCTGTGAAAAGCAACTTGTCACCGTCGTAGTGCAGATCCAACTCACCCAGATACGAGCCGTCCTTCGGCTCATAGATGTCGGCGACCGCCCCCGTGCGCAGGTTGACGCGCGCGATCTTGTTCTTATAGCCCTTGGGCGCAAGCGTATGCGTGCCCAGCCAGTTGGCCTTGAGCGCCACCCTGTCAGACAACACGACCAGAATCTCGTCAAAATCAACGTAGGGGTTTTCCGCGACCAGCGCCTTGAACTTCAGATCGCTGAAAGCGGCGAGTTCCTTGATGGCCTCGGCATCGCCCTTCTCGATGCGCTCCAGCAGCGCGGGCATGTTCGCGACAAACGCTTCCGCCTTTTTGAGGTACTCGCGCCCGTTTTTGTAGGCGCGCGGCTTGGTCTTCAGGATGTGCCGGATCGAGCGCACCAGCGCCTCAGGTGATGAGATCGATATCAGCGCTTTCTGCGCTTCGGCGGCTTCGCGTTGGCGCGCCTTCTCGCGCATCTCTCCCATATCCTGCCGCTTGCTGCTGGGCGTGCAAGCTGCGGCCAGTTCCCCTGCCTGACCGCCCGGCGCCTTCACTGTTGCCTTGAGTGCGTGACCGCCGATGTGATTGAAATAGAGCAGGTTGACCTGATGCTTGCCGACCGGCAGTTCGATACTCCCCTTACGGCTGACAGTCCCGTGCAGGCCGTCGTTCATGACCACCGGCTGGCCGTTGACATACAGCGCACTGCCGTCGTCCGAGGCGACCTCGAACTCATAGGAGCCCGCGGTCTTGACCTCAAGCAAGCCGGAAAACTCGATATTCCAGAAGTCACCGTATTTTTTGTCGCCCATCGAATCGATGACGCCGACCGTACCGGTCCCCAACTGCTTGCCTTCACCGATCATCGCCACCGTGCTCAACTTGCCTGAGTGCGCAAAGAAAGTCATCTCGGCACGCCCGGTCCCAGCCAAGCACGCCAACACGATCAAACGCAACCATCCGCCTTTGTTCATCGCAAAAATCCTCCGCTCGTCACTAAGAGTGTGAAATATGTGATCTCAGCGTACCGTATTTAGACGCCCCTTTCAAGTTCAGACAGACGATTTAACGTAATCGGTTAGTGACAGGGGTATGCAGGGTAGAGCGAGGTGAAGCGGAAGTCTGGCGGCACCCCGTTGCTGTTTCGCGGCACGTTTTTGGGTCGTGATCGGCCCCGTCGGC
>JAKJHA010000147.1 GCA_022704125.1 Verrucomicrobiota bacterium
AGAGCCAAGTAAACGGTTTCTGCCAGGCCGCGAAAAAGCCGTTAAAGATACAGAGCGGGTCGGTCCAGATTAGCAGCGGCCAGCCGATGGCCGCGCTGCCGATGATCAGGAGCGCCAGGCCCTTGCCGATAAACGGAAGGCGGCGGATCAGGCCGGTGTTGCGGCGGTTGAGGCGGCTGACCATTTCAGCGGCGAAGCCCATGGGGCAGAGTCGCCAGCAGAAAAAGCGTCCTTTGAAGAGCGGCAACACCAGCAGGGGCAGGCCGAGCAGGGCAAGCAGACCGGCGCTGCGGGCGGCGAGAGCGCCGCCCAGACCGAGCAACGGACTCAGGCCGGGCAGCAGAACGCTCCAACGTCGCCACGCCTCGGGCAACACGCCCAGCGCGAGCAGGGCGAACGCGACGAATAGAACGAGGCGGAGCAGGTTGCGGCGGGTCATCATGGGGTTACACTTCGATACGCTCGACCTTGACCTTCGTGAGATCGCCGCAGCCGATGCCCATTTCGTGGCCGAGCTTAATGTGGCCGATATCGAACGGAGCTTTCTTGAAAAGCGTCGCGGCGTAAGCGTCGGCCGCCACCGGGTCGGTGCTTAGGATCACCTCGTTCGGGTGCTCCAGATCGCCGGGGCCTTGCGGCCCTTTGGTGAGCATGATGCGCGTGGCGTCAATGACCACCAGTTTCGGGCGGATGAAGGTGCTGAAGTCGGCGATGCACTGGTGCAGGCCGTCGCGATGCCAAGCGCGGCGATCCTCATTGGCGATTGAGCCCATCCAGTTTTTCATCGAGAGTGTGAGCGTCGCGCCGCTGTGGTGTTTGGCCACCGGCATATTGATCAGGCAGTCACACTCCAGAATGTCCTTGGGCACATTGGCCGACTTGGCGACCTTGCCTTTCGGAATCTCGACAGCTTGGTAATCCTCCTTAGCGGGACGATAGAGCCGCGCTTTGGTGCCTTTCAGTGCGTCAGCGACGCCGCTCGCCTGGAAGGTTGCCTTTTCCGGATGGCAGGGGTTTTCCGGCAGGGAGATCTTGGTGGCGCCCTGAGCCTCGGCTGCCAGCACGCAAGCCTTGACCAAGTCGGGATGGGTGTTGCCGCCCTGTTCGGGCTTGGAATTCCAAGCGACGTTGGGTTTGATGACCACTTTCATGCCGGGCTTGATGAAGGCCTCCCAGCCGCCTAGTTTGGCGATGCCCGCAGCCAGCATTTTAGGGATGTCCGTGCCGTGCACGACAACCACTGTAGCGGCCGGTGCGGCGGTCTCCTGCGCATTGAGCGAAATGCTCGGCAACGCACTGACGGCGGCGGCAGAGACAGACGTTTTCAAAAAAGAACGACGTTTGACGGTATTCATGAAGCACCTCCGATTTATCACGTTATCAACACGCCTTTTTTAGCAAAAAAGGGCCTCGCCGACAATCTGCAACTTTGAGATGCGACACATATGAATCTTTGATATATTTCGGGTGTACTCGTTGTTCGGTCATGCGCCGTGGATTGGATGCTGCGACGGGGCCTTTTCAGTTTCGAGTTTAATTTTAAAGAATACGATTAGCTATGAGTGCAACGCTGCTTGATGGAAAAAAACTCGCCGCCGAGATGCGTGCGGAAATCGCGCGGCAGGTCGCCGATCTTAAAGCCGACCGTGGTGTGACGCCGGGGTTGGGCGTGATCTTGATCGGTACCGATCCGGCCTCCGCCTCGTATGTTACCGCCAAAGAACGCGCCTGTGAAGAGGCAGGCATGTTTTCGCTGGATGTGCGCGTGCCGGCCGAGACTACGCAGGAGGAGGCGCTGGCCCTGGTGTGCCGCATGAACGACGACCCGCGTGTCCACGGTATTTTGGTGCAGCTCCCGTTGCCGCGCCATATCGACGAAGCCGCGGTTATCAACGCGATCGCCCCCGAAAAAGATGTGGACGGTTTCACCCCGGTGAATGTCGGCCGCATGATGATCGGTGAGACCTGCTTCCTACCCTGTACGCCGCACGGTATCATCCAGATGTTGCTAAGAGCCGGGGTGCAGACCGCTGGGCAACATGCGGTCGTGATCGGGCGCAGCAACATCGTTGGCAAACCGGTGGCGCATCTGCTGATGCGCAAGGCCGAAGGCGGTAACGCTACCGTTACAGTCTGCCACACCGGCACGCGCGATCTCGCAGCCTACACGCGGCAGGCAGATATCCTGGTGGTCGCCGCCGGACGGCCGGGCACGGTCACGGGCAGCATGGTTAAGCCCGGTGCGGTGGTGATCGACGTAGGGGTCAACCGCATTCCCGATGCCTCCAAGAAAAACGGTTTCCGTCTCGTCGGCGATGTCGACGCCGCATCGGTGAGCGAGGTCGCCTCGCTGCTCACCCCCGTGCCCGGTGGGGTGGGGCCGATGACCATCACCATGCTACTGGCCAACACACTCGAAGCCGCCCGCCGCTTATGAAAATTCTCGGAGAACCGCTTTTCGCCCGCGATGCGAACGGGCAACTCATCTCAAGGGTCGGTACGATCCTTGTGAAGTCTGGCTGGCTGATCACGCTGAAGCGTGTCCACGTGATGCAGCGTCTCGCCTGGATTGAGGAACAGAACCGAGAACGGCAGCGAGCCGGTCTGGAACCGCTGAGTGATCTTGAAGTCGAAGAGGAGATGACGCATTCTGTGGATCTGCTTTTTGATGAGCGCAGGGTTCTGATCCGTCCCGATCCTGCCGCGATGGAACTTGCGTTCGAGGCTGACGAGATGCTGCAGAAGCTGGTTTCCAAACGGTGCATCCGTTTCCTCAAAACGCACGACGTGCGGGTACGAGATGCCTTGCGCGCGCGCGGCGAGAACTGGCGCATGAGCCGCCTGCCGGCATCTGCGGAAGAGATGCGCCTCCTGATCACCTCTTCACTCTCGGCCATTGAGGCGCAGCCGATCTACTATCACAACCACTCCACCGGCACCCGATTCCTCACGCTCGCCCAATTCGCCAGCATCGAGGCGCTGCCGGATGATCTCTTCCGGCAACAGCTTGAAGAGATCGTGGAGTATACCGCGCGGTCGAACCGTTTCTGGAATCCTGAGATTGACATCTTCCCGCCCGACTGTGCGTTCACCCGGCATGCCTTTGAAGCGCTGGACGCCGCAACTCTGCCGATCGGTGCGTTGCGGGAGGCCTATCGAAAGCTACTCGACACTTTCAGTGCGGCGCTGCCCGCAGAGTTGCGTGACGAGTCAACCGCCAACATCAAGTGGCGCAACCGCATGTGTTCCGCGCTGACGCAACAGCCCAACGCCGTCGATGCCGGCGAGTTGATTCAGGACATTTCGCCCGAGTTCTACCGTCAGATCGAATGGCTGCCTGGCTGCCGCATCGTGAAGGGCGAGTTGATTTTCGATCCAGTCTGCGACGAAAGTAATGCGCATCCTGAGGACATTGAGTTGAGGGCGCTCTGTGATCCGCGCGCCAAAGCGATGATCTTCAATTACCTGCGCGAATACGACACCATCGAACACATCAATATCGGGCGTATCGATCTCTCCCTTTCGACACGCATGCCGACGGCACGCCGGGCGCCGATCTATATGGTGCAGATCAAAGAGGCCGACAGGGAGGCGCCGGAACTGCGCATTCTGCGTTTCCAGAAGTGGGGTGTCAAAGAGCATCTCGACGACGGCAAGGACCTGCTGCGTGCGGTGATGGAGGCCATGGACTACACGGATTATATTCTGGACCGTCGTCTCGGTTGCCAGCAGCTTGGCATGAACCTGCCGCCGCGTCTCGCTGTCGGCCGTATCGCCGAGACGTACAACGGCCGGAACACGGCTTACTGGGGTGCGCGTTTTTGGTCGGTCTACTTTGAGCGCGTCTACGTCAGCGGTTGTGCCACCGACAAGATACCTCCGGATCGCTATGCGAATCCCGAGTTTAACCGTCGGTTGGCGCGCCTGCTGGGCGCTGCTGCCGCCGTTAACGCTATTGTGGGACGCGCCAACCTTGAGTTGCAGGTGATGTTTGATGATGGTGACGAGGTGATCGTGCTGGACGCCGAAGGCTTGCCTGCGCATTTGATCGTCTCCGAACACTCGGGCTCCTTCGCGCAGTACGACATGCGCCTTGATCGTGACGCCGCGGCTTATGCGGGACCGATTAATCGTCGTGCCGCGCTGATGCCCAATGCTGACGAGTTTGCCGTATGCTATCTTGAGGCATTCCAGGAAAGTTTTGAGCAGGTGCAGTGGAAATACCTCCAGCGTCGGAGGGCCTTTGAAGCGCTCTTCAAGCACCGGCCTCTTGATCGCAGAGGAAGCATCGCTTACCGCTGGCAGTGCGTGCTGGAGCGACTCACAGCGACAGATGCCACCGCGTTGCATGCGGCTATCCGTGCCCATGTGGAGGTGCCTGTTTCGTGAAGGGGCTGCTGCTGTTTTCTGCGGATCAGCTCTGGATCAAACAGACCACCGAAGGACCGTCTTGGCTGTTTGATGTGGACCCGCTCGCATTTGACCTTGCGGAACCGCTCTCTGTACCGACGGAAGCGGGGGAGGGGGTCTTCGCTGCTGAATCCGCAGAGGCGCCCGTTCCCGGCGCAGAACGGATGCGCCTGCGTACGCTGTTCGACCTCGTTGCGCCGCAGCGTTATGCTCAGGTCGGGCTGGCCAGCCAGCTTTTGCATTGGCGTCGCGTCCATCGTTTTTGCGGTGCTTGCGGCATGCCGTTGCAACGCCACGCCACCGAACGCGCGATGATCTGTCCGGCTTGCAGTCACATCGCCTATCCGCGCATCAATCCCGTCGTGATTACACTGATCTCGCGCGATGACCGGATTCTACTGGCCCACAAAGCCGGTGGTGTGCTGCCGTTCTGGAGCCTGGTGGCTGGGTTTGTCGAGGCGCACGAAACGCTTGAGCAGGCGGTGGCACGCGAGATCGCAGAGGAGGTCGGCCTGCGTGTCACAAATATCCGGTATGCATCGAGCCAGCCCTGGCCGTTTCCCAACAACCTGATGTTCGGTTTTACGGCGGAATATGAAAGCGGCGAGATCACGCCCGATGGTGTCGAGATTGCCGAGGCCGGCTGGTTCGGTCGCGACGACCTGCCGCCGATTCCCTCGCGTGTCAGCATTGCGCGTCGCATGATCGACGCCTTTTTCGCCTCGACCTGATGCGAGGACTTACATGTCCGGATAGCGACGCCGCAACGTCTCGCGCGTGCGGTTCGCCTTGTCCGGCTGCTCCATCGCGTCATACAGCGCCGCGAGACGCTTGAGCGCTACGGGCCGCAATGCCTCGCAATCAAACAGCACTTCCACGCTCAGGTAGGCATGTTCAGCTTCAGCCCAGCGCTTGAGTGCCACATCGCAGTCGGCGGCGGCCAGCGTCGCGCGCGCCCGCGTTTCGGGATCATCGCTCGCTTCGGCGCGCGCCACATAGAGCGATCGCGCCGCTTCGAATTTCCCGGTTTTGAACAGGCATTCGGCGTAACGCTCACGCGCCTCGGCTGCGTGCGCATGTTGCGGCGCGCAATCCAGCAACTTGCGATAAGCCTCGGCGGCGTCGGCATAATCGCCGCTTCGATAGGCGCTGGCGGCGACCAGCAAATGAAGCTCGGGGGCTTGGTTGTGATCTGGATACGCGGCCAGAAAGCGCGTCGCCGCCGCGCGCGCCTCCTCCCAGCGCTCCGCACGGAGCGCGTCGTTGATGGCGGCCAGTTCCGCCGTAACGGCGGCGAGTGCGGCCTGTCGCACACGCGCCTGCTGCGTCGCTATGACCGTCTTCAGGGCGGTGGTGCAAGTCTCCCGCAAGGCGTTTGTCGGATAGCGATCGAGAAACGCAGTGAAGTCCGCGCGTGCGCTCTCCAGACGGTCCGTGCGTTGCGCGGCATAGCCTCGCGCATAAAGCGCACGCGGCGCGAGCGGTGAATCGGGATAACGCGACAGCAGCTCCGTGTAGGCCGCGCCAGCCTTTTCCCAGTCGCCGAGGGCGAACAGCGCTTCGCCGCGCCCCAGCCAAGCCGCCGCCGCGAACGTGGCGTTGGTCGACGCTGTGGCATGCGCGAACGCTTCGGCTGCCTCTGCAAAGCGGCGCGCCTGATAATGTGCGTGTGCGGCACGGTACGCCGCATCAGGTGCCGACTGGCCCGTCGTAGACTGTACACCCATCGAGATGCCGAAGATGACAATGAACCGTGACGTCCGCGATGAAAACCTGCCCCATGTTTTCATCGGGGTTGCTCCGTGTCGTTTGGCGGTGCGATGGCGTCGGCCTTGGCGTTGGCGGTTTTGATGTTTTCATCGTACAGCGATTTGGCCCATTCCGGCAGTCCCGCCCGTAGGTTGTCCGACGGCCGACCGCGGGCGATCACGTTGCCGCTTTTGTCTTCGACCCGCACTGTATACGCATGGGGGGCGTCACTGCGAACCTCACTGATCGCGGCGCCTTTCGCGCTTT
The DNA here is from genome assembly GCA_022704125.1 of Verrucomicrobiota bacterium. Classification (GTDB taxonomy): domain Bacteria; phylum Verrucomicrobiota; class Kiritimatiellia; order RFP12; family UBA1067; genus DUPH01. Next base: position 6,427 of record JAKJHA010000147.1, read on the forward strand.
CGGTTTTGATGGTG
>JAKJHA010000004.1 GCA_022704125.1 Verrucomicrobiota bacterium
TATCGATCCCGATACCGATAGCGATACCGATGGTGGCGCAATGGAACCCTGAAACGCATGACCTTCGCACTCCCCTGTCACTAACCGATTACGTGCAATCAGTAATCGGTACAACGGCAACAAAAAAGGCACCCGTTGCCGGGTGCCTTCCGTTCGTTAAACACGAATCAACAGCTTACTCTGCTGAGAAAAAGTAGCTAACCTTGAACTTACGATAGATCGCTGCTTCGGGATCGCTCGAGTTCGACAGCTTCTTGTTCAGCTTCGCCGACCAGGTGCCACCGGCAACCGTGACGCACTCGGAGTCGCAGTTCAGATCGTGGGAGTCAGCGGTCTCTTCCTCGAAGAAGCCCGTGAACCAACCGGTCCAGCTCGGCCAATCATAGGAAGGCTCGCACGGCTCGATCTCGATCGGATCGCAGATGGTGCCCGAGGTACCACCCTTCGACACCCTGTATCCGGCCTTGCCGAAACCGACGAACTGCAGATCGTAGTACTCAGTCGCGATGGCATCGCCCACGCCCAAGCGCCACATCACATCCGACTCCAGCGTCGCACGGCCGCCCGGCTTCAGGCCCTTCTCCAGACCCTTGCCGAACACGCTCATCTTGTCGACTTCCTGCTCCTCGAAGACCCAGAGGTCCTTGTTCGCCTTGTCGTACAGATAGACCGTGAAGGTCTTAAGGCAGCAATAACCCGTGGGAGTGCCCGGAACAGTCGTCGGGTTGTCGACGCCCTTCAGGACAACCAACTTGACCGTGACCGTCTCAAGGCCATTCGTAGTGCTCACTTCACCAAGGCCATTGGTGACGACATGAGTCGTCGTCTCAGTCACCGTCACGTTCGTGATGATGGTCTGACCGACTGCCGGCGAGGGCAACTCTGCCGGAACCGGAACGGAGTTAACCGCCGTGTCAGTGACGTTCGACCCAGTATACGCCGCAGTATTGGTCGTAACGGATATGATAGTTTCGGTCGTCTCGACCTTCATACCCGGGATGATCGTGGCGTCAGTAGTGTTTTCAATCAGGTTGCCAACGATGGCACCCTTGTAACTGATCGAGTAGACAGCCTTGTAACCCTTCGCGATTCCGTTAGCGGTTTTACCCTTCATAACGAAATCCCAGACAGGCGTGTCGCACGGGGAAGACCCCGGGGTGCAGACGCCCGCATATGCGCCACCCACGATCGTCATCGCGGCGGCAAACATCATCAACTTCTTCATGAGTACTCCTTTGTTGTTTCTCTTTTTGTCATCACCGCACGATTCCTAAACATCGCTAGTGATTCCAAAAACGTTCAGACTTTACCACTCTGACCCGGACATGTCAATGGGGATTGTAAAAAAAACTTCGTCTCGTCAAACCACCCCCCATCGATCTCACCGACCGAGTCCCTTTGATGGCGGCAACTGTAGCAGTTACGGCGCGTCTCTGCAAGCGTGTTTTTGTGTTTTTTTGCATTTTTTTGGCAACAGGAAATGTGCGAATCAAAAGCGTGTTCCGTGCGCGCACAACCGGGAATCATCCTTTTTTCACCAGAAATATACGGTCTTTGCGTGCCGCCAATCGATCACGTGCTTTTCGCAACCGAGTGATCGGGAGCGCAGAAACCTATCTCCTACCGGATCTGTATGAGCGTACCGCGACTGTGGGGTGAGAGGTAACCGCGGGAGGTGAGGCGTACGCTGGCACCATTGTAGGTAATAGCGGCGAGTTGAGCAGGTGTAAGACCGGTGGCATCGGCGCCCATGCGCACGCTGCGCGTGCCGAGTTCGCCGACTACCGTCAATGTGCGGCCGTCGGTCCATACAGCATCTTGGCTCGCGGCGAAAGCGAGGTGCCCCGCGCCCAGCAGCAACGTGCTGTCAGCGGTGAGAGTGAGCGTGCCGACGGCGTTCGAGTGGCTGCCCATGGCGAGCGCACCGCCAGCGAGGGTCACCGCGTTACCGGGGTTGAGCGCACCGCCAGCATCGAGCGCGAGGGTGCCGGCATTGATGGTGACGGGGCCCACGTGAGTGTTTGTACCGGAGAGACTCACTGTGCCGGCGCCGACCTTAATGATCGGCATGTTGGTGTAGAAGTCGTTGTAATCACGGATTTCGCCAGAGATCAAGAGATCGGCAGCGTTGTCGCCGGTAACGTCGGCCACGTCAAGGGTCAGCGGGTTGGCACCGTATTTCACCATGTTGATGCCGGCTTCGAGCGAGGAGGGCGCGGTACCGCCGACCTTGATCAGGGCAACGGAGTGGTAGCCGACGCGGATCTTGTAGCCGGTAACGCGCGCACCGTCTTGCAGCGTCAGGTTGTTGATGTAATTGGCGTTGTCGTTGTTTTGCATGATACACCCGTTGAGCATACCGCCCTTAAGGATGATGGGGCGGCTGTAACCGGCATTGAAGGGACTGGCGAGGGTCAGCATGCCGCCGGCGAGCACGGTGATGGGGTTGCCGGGGCCGACACCGCCGGGGTTGCCGACATTCAGCGCGCCGGCATCAAGCACCAACTCGCCGTCAGCTTCAACTGTGATGCCGCCGGCGGCAGGCAGGGCGTAGGCGGAAGCGAGCGCTCTCAACGTGCCGAGGCGAACCGTGGTGCCGCCGGTGTAACTGTTGTGCCGGAGAGGGCCAGAGTGCCGTGGGTGGCGGTCTCCAGCGTGGTCTCGGCCACGCCGTAGCCGTCCTTGTCCTGCGCGGTCGCGAGACTCATGGTGGTGCCGCCGGTGTCGAAATTAAAGCCGAGGTCACTGCCGGTGATATATTTGGCGTAGGCGGCACGGCCCAGAATATTTAGCCCGCCCTGGGTGAGGATTATTTTGACGCACTTGGTGAAAGCGCCATCAAGGAGTTGGAATTGGCACGAGAGCTGGGTGTCGGTGCGCTGGAGGTGGAAGACCTGAGCCGCTGTGGGAGTCCCATAACAGATGGACTTGCCGCCCAGCATGCCGGAGACGCCCGTGCAATCGGTCAGGCGCAGATTGGTGAAAAGTGTGGCGTTGTTAAAAGTGAGAAAATTGGTATAGGTCACGGTACCGGACTGCAAGCCGGGACTGTCCTTGATCAGTGCGCCGCTGCCGGTGATGGGACCGGCAAGGGTCTGGTTGCCTGCGCTGTTGCAGTGGAGCAGGCCGTGGTTGGTGACGATGCCGCTGTAGAAAGCGGACGCGCCGCCCAGACAGCCCCCGCCGGCGATTTCCAACTGCTTGCGTGGATCGATCGTTATGCCGCCGGTGAAGGTGTTGGTGCCGGTCAGGCGCAGGCGGGGCATGCCATGATCGTACAGCCGGAGCTGGCACAGACCGTACGCACCGTTACCGAAGGATGTCGCGATGGAGGTAGTGGTTCCGCCTTTGTCGAAGTCATACCCCAGCACATTCACGTTTTGCGAGTTGTAGTATTTGGCGTACAGCACACGGCCTTTGATGTCGGCACCGTCCTGCGTCAGTTCCAGCTTCACGCACTTGGTGTAGCCGCCATTAAAGAGCTGCATCTGGAGCGTGGCGGTCGTGCCATCGTTCTGAAAATAGAAGGGCGCGGGAGTGTCCGTCCCCCCCGAGACGGAGTGACCGGCGAAGGTGGCGCCGACTTCGCGGATGCCGGCCAGCGATGCGGCGGGGAAGAGCGTGGTGGCGGTCGTGGCAACGAAGGGCTCATAGGCGTGCGGAGTCGGCAGCAGTATGGTCTGGGCGACGCCGTAGCCATTCGCTGCGGGGGTTGTGGCGAGATCGACAGGCGTGCCGCCGGTATCGAAGTCGAAGCCGAGGTTGTTGCCGGCAAGGTTCTTGGCATAGAGGGCACGCCCAGTGATGTCGCTACCGGACTGGGCAAGCTCTACCTTGACACATTTGGTGAAGCCATTATGGAACGCTTGAAGTTGGAAGGTAACGGTCGTGCCGTTGCACGTGAAGTGGTAGGCGTTAGCCGGCGGCGCGACACCGAGGCCCCTTCGAGGATGCCACCGGCGTGAATGGCGTCAGCCAACGTCGCATTCGTGAAAAGTGTTACGTGGGTGGCGGTGAGGAAGTTGGTGGCCGTCAGCAGATTGCGCAGTTTTTCTCCTTTTTGTTTTTGACCGCAGGATGAGAGGAACGAGCGTCTGCTCGTCCGCGGGCAAGCAGACGCTTGCCCCTCCCGGCGCTCCGCGAGCCCGGATGCCGCGCGTCGGAATCACGAGCGGCCTTTCATAGAGCGGGCGGGACGCCCACGCTCTCGTTGCGTACGCATAAAATACGTACTAAACTCGCACGCCCCCTGTCTCCAACCGATTACATAACCAGAAATCGCGGCCTGTACGGCGCGTACAGAAAAACCAACTTCCGGTTGACAGTCGCGGGGGGGCTTTGATAAATTGCGCTCCCGTTATGGGACAACAACTAAGAAAGCGTGTGAAGCGCCAACGCCGTATCGCCCGCAAAAAGCGAGTTCAAGAGCGTTTGCGTGCCGGGATGAAAAAGTAGCCTTTTCTCCAAAGGTGCGATGGCCGAGTGGTTAGGCAGAGGTCTGCAAAACCTCGTACAGCGGTTCAATTCCGCTTCGCACCTCCATTTGAACCGCTGACTTTCGCCTCGGCGTGAAGTGGGCGGTTTTTTATTTCCCAAGAGAGGATGTAGCATGATCGACGCGGCGTTTGTGACCCATTATTTTGAAACCCACCGGCAGGCGATCTTAGATGACTGGTTCGCGTTGTTGCGTATTCCGACGGTCGGCGCGGATCCCAGGCGGTTGGGCGAATGCGCGCGCGCGGCGGCGTGGCTGAAGCAGTTTCTGAAACCGCTGGGCTTCGAGGCTGAAATCCTGACGCCGGGACGCGGCCTGCCGGTGCCGGTGTTGATCGCGGAGCGACCGGGACGCGAGGATGCGCCGACCGTGCTCTTTTACGGCCACTACGATGTACAGCCGGAAGATCCGCTGAATGAGTGGCAGACTCCGCCGTTCGAGCCGACACTGATTGACGGGCGTGTTTACGCGCGCGGCGCGCAGGACAATAAGGGGCAGGTGTTCGGCTTTCTGCAGGGCGTGAAGGCGCTGATCGAGACCGGCGAGAGCCTGCCGACGATCAAACTGGTGCTGGAGGGACAGGAGGAGAGCGGCAGCTCGGCGTTGAATGACCTCGCGCCGATCCTGAAGCAGCGCTTGAAGGCCGATGTGATGATGGTCAGCGATACGGCGTGCGGGCCGAACAACCAACCTGCGATCGTGGCCGGCCTGCGCGGGGTACAGCATTTTACCGTAACGTTGACCGGCCCCGCATACGATCTGCACTCGGGCGAGCACGGCGGTGTAGCACCCAATCCGGCACAAGGTATGGCGGCGCTGCTCGCCTCACTGCATACGGCGGAGGGGGCGATTGCCGTGGAGGGCTTCCGCGACCGCGTGCACCATCCCTCGGAGGAGGAGATGGCGATCGCGCGGCAGAACATGCTGACGGATGAGCAGTACGCGAGCGTCGTCGGCTGTCCGCCTGCTGGCGGCGAGCAGGGACTGGATGCGGTGGTGCGCGGTTGCTTCGAGCCGACGATCGAGATCAATGGCATCCACTCCGGATACGGCGGGCCGGGCTCGAAGACGGTGATTCCGGCGAAGGCGGTGGCGAAGCTCAGCACACGGCTGGTGCCGGATCAGCGGCCGGAGGAGACATTCGCGGCGGTGCGCAAGCATCTCGAAGCGCATTGTCCGCGCGGCATGACGCTGACGATCTCCGAGGCGTGCGCGGGCGCACAGGGTTTCCGGTTGCCGCTCAACTCGCCGGTCTTCCGGCTGGCGGCTGATGTGCTGGGACAAATGGACGCGCGCGGCGCGACCTTCCGTTGGGCGGGAGCATCGATCCCGGTGGTGGCGCGCCTGCATCAGATCACCGGCGCAGCACCGCTGCTGGTGGGCTTCGGGCGCGAGGAGGATAAGATTCACTGTCCGAACGAGTCGTTCGGGCTGGACCAGTTCACAAGCGTGATGACGTGGTCGGCGTTGATGTTGAAGGCGTTAGCGGAATGTTGATGCGCGGGAAGGCTGCAAGGCTGTGAGGCTGTAAGGCCATGAGGTTTTGGGACGAAATCAGACGGATCGGGCTGATCAGACGGATCTGACAGATCAAACAAGAAATGAAACCAGAAACCAGAAACCAGAAACAGCGCACCGCGCGCTTGGCGCTGGTGTTCGGTGTTGTGCTGAGCGTTTGCGCCAGTGCTGCCGGCGCCACCGATGCTGATCGCGTGCGGCTGGATATGTTTTTCTCGACGGGCTGTACGGAGTGTGAGCGGGTCGAGCGCGAGGTGTTGCCGGAACTGGAAGCGCTGTTCGAGGGGCTGTATGAGCTGGTCCGGCATGATGTGTTGCTGCCGGAAACGATTCCGCTGTTGGTGGCCTATCAAGAACGCTGCAACAACCACGAGAGCGGACGCGTGTCGATCATAGTGGATCACACGGTATTTCTCTCGGGGTATGAGACGATCGCCAGCGAGTTGCTGGAGCGCGTGAATGCGGCGTTGGGGGCGCGGCAGGATCCGGCGTGGTGCATGCCGCAAGCACCTGACCTTTCAGAAGACGAAGCCGAGGCGGTGATACGCCGTAAGGCGAGTGGACTGACCTTCTCGGTGGTGGCCTTGGGCGGTCTGCTGGATGGTTTCAATCCGTGTGCGATCTCGACGCTGATCTTCTTTATGAGCGTTCTGGCGGTGGCGCGGGCGGCACCGCGCACGCGGCTGCTGGTGGGGATTTCGTTCATCTCCGCCTCGTTTCTGGTCTACATGGGCCTTGGGCTGGGCTTCCTCTATGTGTTCCGTCAAGCGCCGAGTTTCACGACGGTGAAGCGGGTGGTGGAAACCGTGCTGGGGCTCTGCATGATCCCGCTGGCGCTGTTCTCATTCCGCGATGCCTTCCGGTTCCGTAAGTCACAGCGGGCGGATGATGTGACATTGCAGATACCCAAGGCGTTCAAGACGCGTATCCACAACATCATGCGCAGCCGCCTGGGTACGGGCGGATCGATCCTGGGCGGGTTGGTAACAGGCGCGGGGGTGACGGTGCTGGAGAGCGTCTGCACGGGCCAGAGCTATGTGCCGGTGCTGATGTACATGCTCAAGAAGGACTGTTCCAATTTTTGCGTCTGGCTGCTGCTGATCGTCTACAATCTGCTCTTTGTGCTGCCGCTGGCGGTGGTCTTTGTCTGTTTTCATCGTGGTATGCAGCTCACGGCGCTGATCGAGTGGAGCAAGCGCAACCTGGTGGTTGTGAAGATTCTGCTGGGGCTCTTTTTCAGCGCCATGGCAGTGCTGCTGCTCGCGTAGCGGACCACGCACACGGAGGTGCGTGGGCACGAGAGGGAACCGGATGCAAGGCGGGCGTGGAGCAGCACGAGAGGAACGCCGCCCACAGAACCAGAAGATGAGGCGAGGCCAAAAATGAACGACGACGACTACGCCCTGCTGGATAGTGGCGATGGTTGCAAACTGGAGCGGTTCGGGCGCGTGGTGCTGTCGCGACCGTGCGCGCAGGCGGTATGGAAGCCGACGCTGTCGGCCGAGGCGTGGGCGCGCGCCGACGCAACCTTTGACCGGACAGAGGGCAACCAGTGGCACAATCGCGGGGCGTTGCCTGACCAGTGGACGATCCGCGTGAGCGGGATTGTCTTCCGGCTTTCGGGAACTGATTTCGGACATCTGGGAATCTTTCCGGAACAGCGTGCGCAGTGGCATTGGATCCGCGACACGGTGCGGCGGGCGGGCGTGGCGCGCGGGCGGGCGGTGCGCGTGCTGAATCTCTTCGCCTACTCGGGCGGCTCGACGTTAGCAGCGGCGTTGGGCGGCGCGGAGGTGTGTCATCTGGATGCCTCGAAGGGGATGGTGCAGTGGGCGCGCGACAACGCCCGGTTGAACGGCCTGGAGGCGCATCCGATCCGTTGGATCACCGATGACGCGCACAAGTTCCTTTGCCGCGAGGTGCGGCGCGAGCGGCGTTACGACGCAGTGATCTTGGATCCGCCGACCTTTGGACGTGGCCAGAGCAACGAACTGTACAAGATCGAAAAGGATCTGCCGGAGACGCTGCGACTCTGTCGTGATCTGCTCTCCGAAGCGCCGCTATTCATGTTGCTCAGTGCACACACGCCGGGTTATACGCCGGTGGTGCTGGGCAATGTCTTGGGACAGGCGGTCGAAGGGCTAGGCGGTGAGATCGAGAGCGGTGAGATGGTGTTGAGCAGCGCGGAAGGGCGGGTGTTGCCGACACCGTGCGGGGCGTACGCGCGCTGGCGCGAGAGGGAAGGGGCATAACGCATGCTGTCACGGGTTTATTCGGGCGCGGTCTACGGGGTCAATGCCTATGCCGTGGAGATCGAGGTCAACGCGGTCGGCGGGGAACCACAATTTGTGATCGTGGGACTGCCGGACGCTGCCGTGCGTGAAAGCAAGGATCGCGTCTGGACGGCGATTCACAACGCCGGTTTCCGTCCGGCCCCCGGCCGCAACACGATCAATCTCGCGCCTGCCGACATCAAGAAAGAGGGGCCGGTCTACGACCTGCCGATCGCGGTGGGATTGATCGCCGCCACCAGTCAGGCCGAAATGCCGCAGATCGAACGCTACGCGATGATCGGTGAACTGGCATTGAGTGGCGAAGTGCGCCGCGTGCGCGGTGTGTTGCCAGTGACGCTGGAGATGCGCCGCCAAGGCATGCGTGGCATTCTCGTGCCCGCAGACAACGCAGAAGAGGCGGCGGTGGCCGAGGGCATCGATGTCTTTGCGGTGCGACACCTGCGTGAGGCGGTTGATTTCCTCGCCGGCAACCTGAAACTGGAGCCGTTCCGCGTGGACATCGCCGAGTTGATGGAGCGCGAGCGGCGGCATGTCGAGGACTTTGCAGATGTCAAAGGACAGGAGAGCGCCAAGCGCGCGATCGAGGTGGCAGTCAGCGGTGGCCACAACATTCTGATGATCGGTTCGCCCGGTACCGGTAAGACGATGCTGGCGCGGCGCATCGCCTCGATCCTGCCGGAAATGACGTTGGATGAGGCACTGGAGGCGACGCGCATCCACAGCGTAGCAGGCACTCTCAAGAGCCATCAAGCGCTGGTGCTGCATCGGCCCTTCCGTGCGCCGCATCATACGATTTCGGATGCGGGGCTGCTGGGCGGCGGCACGCATCCGTTGCCGGGCGAGGTGAGTCTGGCGCATCGCGGCGTGCTCTTCCTCGATGAGCTGCCGGAGTTTCACCGCAATGTGCTGGAGGTACTGCGCCAGCCGCTCGAGGACGGACGTGTCACAATCGCGCGTGCCGCAGCCACGCTCGATTTTCCCTCGCGCTTTATTCTGGTCGCGGCGATGAACCCCTGTCCGTGCGGTTACGCCGGCGATCCCAAGCGCGAGTGCCGCTGCAGCTCGCAGAAGATTCAAGCCTACCGCAACAAGATTTCCGGACCGTTGCTTGACCGCATCGACATTCACATCGAGATGCCGCCGGTGCGCTATCACGACCTCAGCTCGCTGGCGCGCGGTGAATCCTCCGAGGTCATTCGTGCGCGTGTGGCGGCCTGCCGTGCGGTGCAGCGCGAGCGCTTTGCACGATCGCCGCATGTCGCCTGCAACGCCGCAATGACGCCGCGCGATGTGCAGAACTTCTGTCGGCTCGACGGCGATGCCGCCGACCTGCTGAAAATGGCGATGAGCGAGTTGAACTTCAGTGCGCGCGCCTACGACCGGATCATCAAGGTGGCGCGCACGATCACCGATATGGCCGGTGCCGAATCGATCGGTGCCGTTCACATTTCCGAAGCGATTCAATACCGGTCGCTGGATCGAATGATGTGGAACTGAGGAGAAGGGTCGCGTCCCCTACCCCGCCCCCCAAAAAGTTGATTACACTTCCACCTCCGTGACCCTTAGTGTTATTATTCCAAGCGATTTTGAGGCGGGGTGGTTGCCGGTTCGGAATACCGCAACTCTCGGCTCTTCCCTTGGGCGCGGATTCGACTGTGTTGGATCGCGCGCCGGTGTGCGTTTGTCTTAAAATAGGAGATTTTGAACGATGGAACTAACCGACCAACAGCGTCAAAGCGTGAAAGAATGGCTGGCCGCGGGGGCCTCGCTCGCCAATGTCCAGGAGAACCTGAAAAACGAGTTCGGGATCGCCCTGACCTATATGGATGTCCGCCTGCTGGTGTTGGATATCGGCGCTGCCGTGCAGGATAAGCCCGATCCGGAAGAGGCCAAGCCGAAACCGCCGCCGCCACCACCATCGATGGATGACAACGATCCCTACGCTGAAGATCCCTACGCCGATGAGTCGCTCGACGATAACACGACGCCTAATGGTACGCCGGCAGCAAAGGTATCGCTGTCGCTTGATCGTGTGATGCGTCCCGGCGCGATGATAAGCGGCACCGTGACCTTTTCGGACGGTACTAAGGCGAGTTGGTTGATCGACCAGTACGGGCGCTTCGGTTTGGAGCCGGAAACGCCGGGCTACCAGCCAGCGCCTGCCGACATGCGGGCCTTCCAACTCGAACTGCGTGCAGAGCTGCGTCGTCACGGTTACGCATGAGAGAAAAAAGCGAGAGAGAACAACGACAACGATAGGAGCAAACTATGGCAATCGGATTTCTGGGTGCGGGCAAGATGGCGGAGGCGCTTTTGTCTTCGATGGTGCAGGACGAACTGTGCGAGCCGTGGGAGATCGTCGTTTGCGATATTTCGGAAGAGCGGCGCAATTGGATGGCCGAGCAGTATGAGGTAGCAGTCACAGACGATGCGGCAGAGGTCGTTGAGGATTGTGATATGTTGGTGGTTGCGGTGAAGCCGCAGGATATCAACGTACTGCTGACTGGGATCAAAGACCAACTGGACGAGGAGCATCTGGTGATTTCGATCGCAGCGGGCAAAACGCTTGCAGCGCTGCAAGGGGTCATTGGAACCAAACCGCGCCTGGTGCGCGTGATGCCCAATCTCGCGCTGAGCGTAGGAGAAGGCATGAGTGTCTTCTGCGCGGCCGAAAATGTCACGCCTGACGACAAGGAAGCCGTAATGCAGCTTCTCGGCATGGCGGGTGCCGTGCTGGAGTTGCCGGAGCAACACTTTGACGCCGTCACCGCGCTGAGCGGTTCTGGACCGGCGTTTGTGGCGTACGTGCTACAGGCTATGATCAAGGCGGCGGTGGCGCTCGACCTGCCGGAGGAGGAAGCGCGCTTGTTGGCGGAGCAGACGCTGATCGGTACCGCCGTCTACCTGCAGAACACGGGGAGCGACATCGGCAAATTCATCCAAGCAGTCGCTTCGCCAAAGGGCACGACCGCAGCGGGCCTGGCGGTGCTGGAGGCGTCGGATGTGAATACGGTCATCAGCCAAACACTGGCCGCCGCCGCCGCGCGTAGCCGTGAACTGAGCAAAGCGTAGGGGAAGCGGATGGAGCGGCGCATCGGGTTTGTCGGCATCATTCTGGAGAACCGCGAAGGCGTCGAGACGGTCAACCGCGTGTTGTCCGAACACGCGGAGATCATCTTGGCGCGCGTGGGCCTGCCGTGTCGCGAGAAGGGTATCTCGGTGATTACGTTGGTGGTGGAGACTACGACCGACGAGTTGGGATCACTCTCCGGACGTCTTGGAAAGATCGCCGGGGTTTCGGTGAAATCTGCGCTGGCCAAGGAGCGCAAATGAGGTTCTGTGCGCTCTTCCTGCTGTTCGCGGTATTCGGCGCACAGGCGCGGCCCGTGGTGTTTGTGTCGATCCCGCCGCAGGCGTGGTTGGTCAAGCGGTTGGCTGGCGAAACCGCCGAGGTGCAGACACTGTTGGGCGCAGGGGCGAACCCACACACGTACGAGCCCGATTCGCGCCAGCTTCGCAAGCTGGCGGAGGCCTCGCTCTACCTGACGGTCGGCATGCCGTTCGAGACGCCACTGGTCGCACGCGCTGCCGCGCTCAACCCATCGCTGGCGGTGGCGGCGATGGACGCCGGTATCGTCAAGCGTGGTACGCACGCGCACGGTCATCACGACCACGATCACAGTGCGCCGGGACATGCCTGCTGCACGGCAGGCGGCGACCCGCATATCTGGTTGGCACCACACCTGATGTGCGCCATGGCCTCGAATACCGTAACAGCCTTGGAGCGGACGTTGCCGTTGTTGCGGCCGGGTTTGGCTGAGCGGCTGACGGCGACCGTGGCCGAGATCAGGGCGACCGACGCTGCGGTGCGTGAGCGGCTGGCAGGGTTGCGGACGCGAGCATGGGTGGTCTATCATCCGTCGTGGGCATACTTCGCAGAGAGTTACGGGTTTGTGTTGCTGGCGGTTGAGGAGGAGGGCAGGACGCCTTCCGCGCGGCATCTGGCGTCGGTCATCCGGCAAGCGCGAGAGGCTGGTGTACGGACCGTATTCGCCGAGCCGCAGTATGACCAGCGGCCGGTAATAACGCTGGCCCGACAGATCGGCGCGCGTGTCGAAGTCATCGATCCGCTGGCCGAATCGTGGCCGGAATTGATGCGCGACGTGGCGACGAAGTTGGCGGCGGGAGACCCACCATGAGCGCTGATACCGAACCGGTCATCGACGTGCGTGATGTCTGTTTCTCCTACAACGGACATGAGGTGTTGCATAACGTCACCTTCAGCGTAGCACCGCACGCATTGGTGGCGGTGGTCGGTCCGAACGGCGGCGGCAAGACCACACTGCTCAAGTTGCTGTTGGGCGAATACGCGCCGCGTTACGGCACGATCCGCGTATTGGGCGCCGAACCTGCAACGGTGCGCACGCGTGTCGGTTACGTGCCGCAGGCCGCGCCGTTCGATCCGGCTTTTCCGGTTTCTGTGAACGAGGCGGTACTGATGGGGCGCGTGGCCAAGAGCCGTTTCGGGCACTACGGACGGGCCGACCGCGCAGCGGCCGGGCTGGCGCTGGAGCGGGTGGGACTGGCCGGTTTCGGACGGCGCGCGTTTGCCGAGTTGTCCGGCGGCGAGCGTCAGCGCGTGTTGATCGCGCAGGCGTTGGCGGGCGGCTCCGAACTGTTGTTGCTGGATGAACCGGTGGCGAATGTTGATCCAGAGCACGCCAGCCGCCTGTATGAACTCTTCAAAGCACTCACGCAAGAGATCACGGTGATGATGGTTTCGCACAATCTGAGTGTGGTGACCGGACACGCGACCCACGTGCTCTGTATCAACGGCACGGCGGGCATGCACGCCTTGGGCGAGGTGGCTTCGGCCACCTTCACCGAGGCGTTCGGCGGCAGTCTGGCGGCGATCCGGCACGGGGCCGATTGCCACGTGCTTGATCCGACGCCGGCGATGCACACGCCGCACCACGGCGAGTGAGGCGCGTCAGTAGGCGAGGCCCGGCACGCGCGAGATGAGGGCGAGCCGCTGCTGTGTCCACTGCTGGATTTGCGCGTCGTCCTCCGGCTTGGCGATCTCGTTGGCGTGCTGCTCCTTCCAAGTACGGAACTTCAGGTGGATCGCGTCATACGTTTTACGGAGTTGCGCTTCGGCTGTCTTCATCTGTCGCAGGGAATCCTCGATCCGCATCTTCTCCAGATCGGTAGCCTTGTCACGCTTGTCCGAAAGTTGCTTGGCCTTTTCGATGTGGGCCATAAGCGTCTTGTAGGCGGCTTGATACTCCGGGAAGTGGGGGTTCTTGTCTGCCGCCTGCTGGAGCAGCTCCTTCTTGCGGCTCGCTATTTTTCCGGTCAACGTGTAGTAAGCCTTCAGGTCATCACGCTGCCGCTGCGAAAGTTTCTTGTGGTCGCCGGTGAAGAGGTAGGCGTCGGATGCACTAATCAGCATGGGAGAGGGCGGGGCGTTATCCTCATGCAGAATACACTCGACCATGCTGCCTTTGGAAGAGGTGCGCACGCCTTGGAAGTCGAACAGCACGCCGCCTTCCACATGGCCGGCGCGCGAGCCGTCAGGCTTGTAATAGACCGCACGTTGGTGCGTGATGCCCCAGCCGGGCCGTTCGCCACGCTGCGCCAGGTAGATGCCGTGCAAGGCCGGCGGCAGTTCATCGAGCTGCGATTCTTGGATGGTCGTGGGCGCTTGCCCGGCGGAAGCCGCGTGCACCACCGTGCGACCAGAACTCTGGATGTGTGCGGCAACGACCGGCCGCACAACATTCGTCGCCGCCGACGGTGTCGAGGCTTTCATCCATTCGGGAACATACGGTCGGGCCAGAGGTGCCGTCACAAAGACAACCACCGTGCCAGCCACAAACGTTGTCAGATAAATAGGCCAGAAATATCGCATGGCCTTCAGAGTAACAAACAACAGGGGCGGGTCACAAGCCCATCTGAATGGGCTAATCGCGTTGGAGTTTTATTGAACCATGAACCAAGCGAAACAGGCTATGCCTTTTCGTATTTCGTGGTAAACCTTTTTAAGTAGCGCCCAGAGACTTAAAAAGCTATGCTGGGCGTCGCTTTTTTTGAGTAGTGAAAGGAAGTCTCATGGACACGAGAGTGACTAACAACGTTTTTTGGGTGGGGTTCATCGATTGGGCGGTGCGTGATTTTCACGGATACAAAACCAGTCGGGGTTCCACGTATAATGCCTATCTGGTGATGGATGAGAAAACGGCGCTGATCGATGCGGTCAAAGCGCCTTACGCCGCGACGCTGCTGGAGCAGATCCAAACGCACGTGCCGCTTGAGAAGGTTGAGTACGTCGTCTGCAACCATGCTGAGCCGGATCACTCGGGCGCTCTGCCGGATGTGATGCGCGCCTGCCTCAATGCGACGCTGCTCTGCAACGCGAAATGCAAGGATGCGCTGGCCCGCCATTACGACACCCGCGATTGGAAGTTTCAGGTTGTCAAGGACGGCGAAACGCTTTCGCTGGGCCGCCGTACCCTCCAGTTCCTCGATACGCCGATGGTTCATTGGCCAGAGTCGATGGTTACCTATCTGGTTGAGGATGCTGTCCTCTTTTCGATGGACGCTTTTGGCCAGCACTACGCGTCGGGTTTCCGCTTCGATGACGAGTCGGATATGTGCGAGGTGATGCAGGAGGCGAAGACCTATTACGCCAACATCGTGCTGCCCTACGGACGTCCGGTGGCGACGGCGCTCAAGCGTCTTGGCGCTCTCACACTCAAGATTGTGGCCCCGAGTCACGGCGTGATTTGGCGCAGTCACTTTGACAAGATTCTCGCGGCGTATCAGGACTGGATGGTCTGCAAGCCCGCCCGTAAAGTGGTGATCGCCTATTGCACCATGTGGGGCAGCACGCGCCTGATGGCCGAAGCTGTGGCCGAGGGCGCCCGGACGTTGCCGGTCGAGGTCAAGCTGCTCAATGTGGACGTCACGCACGACACGCAGATCATTACCGAGGTGATGGACTGCGCGGCCTTTGCGGCGGGTACCGCTACGCTCAACATGGGGATCATGCCGCGCATGGCTGCTACGCTGACCTACCTGCGCGGGCTTAAGCCGCTGGGCAAGGCGGGTTTCGCCTTCGGTTCGTACGGCTGGGCTGCGAAAGGCGTGGATGAGGCGGCGTGTTTTCTGGCGACCATGCAGATGGCACCGGTGTGCGAGCCGCTTATCTGCCGCTACGCGCCGGACGCCGAGACGCTGGAAGCCTGCCGCGCCGCCGGCCGCGCGTTGGCAGAGGTCGCGCACGCAATCGATTAAGTGTAGAGACTAGGCGTAACCGAAGAAGTGTTTCCGATTGAGTGTGGAGACTAAGTGTGACGCGGGTATCTTGCCCGTGTTTCATGGGCGGAACGCCCATGTCACGAGGTTTTGCAAGAACCCCAGATTGTTAAAGGAGGGCAACGTCCATGAAAACTCTTTCCGTTTGGTCCCGCGTCCGTTGCGGGGTCACATTGTTGGTGTGTGCATCCGCTTTCGCGGCGGTCGGCGCGCAATCGCCGTTCGGCCTGAAGGTCGAGCGCATGAAGTCTGCGG
Organism: Verrucomicrobiota bacterium; assembly: GCA_022704125.1. GTDB lineage: Bacteria > Verrucomicrobiota > Kiritimatiellia > RFP12 > UBA1067 > DUPH01. The sequence continues at coordinate 15,880 of JAKJHA010000004.1, forward strand.
ACGACGCGCAGGCCGAGGTACGAATCACGCTGAGCGTGCCGTCCAACCACCTGATTTATGCCGAAACCTTCAAGGTCTCGGCCGCGCCGCTGCAAGTGCCCAAGCCTGAGAATAAGCCGGACCCGATCAACCCCTCGCAGCGGGTCGGTGTCTACACAGACACCTTCGAATCGCGTTGGCGCGTCGCGCCGTTGCGTGACGGTGCCGCACTGACAGTCGCCTACCAAGGGTGCGACGACACCGTGTGTTTCATGCCGGAAAGTCATGCTTTCCGCTACGATGCCGCATCCGGTCGCTTTGTCGCGGCACCCGACGAGGCGGATGCCGTTTCATCGGCGGCGGAAGGAGCCAACGCATGGACGCACGGTTTCACGATGATTTCCGGCGGCGGCTACATGAAGACAGGCGAGTTTCTCGCGTTTCTGGATCAGGCCGAAGGCCAGACGTCCGCTACCGATGCGTCGCGTACCGGGCTGGCTGGTTTTCTGAACGATCCGGTCGTCTTCTTTCATGCGCACGGTTTGTTGTTGACGCTCCTGCTGGTGCTGCTCGGCGGCATGTTGCTCAATCTCACGCCCTGCGTGTTGCCGATGATCCCGATCAATCTGGCGATCCTCGGTGCAGGCGCGGGGGCCGGCTCGCGCGGGCGCGGTTTCGGACTCGGCGCGGCTTATGGCGCAGGGATTGTGCTGGTCTATGGCGGTCTGGGCTGGATTATCCTGCGCAGCGGACTCTTTTTCGGCGCGTTGCAGGCGTCGCCTTGGTTCAGTCTTGCGGTCGGTCTGATTTTCGCGGCACTGACGCTGGCGCTCTTCGATGTGTTCGTGATCGATTTCGCGCGTTTTGTAACGCCGAAGCATGACAGCGGTGGACGGAAGGGCGCATTGGCAGCTTTCTCAGCGGGTGCGCTCTCGGCGTTGCTGGCCGGTGCGTGCGTCGCGCCGGTGGTGCTGGCGGTGTTGCTGCTGGCCGGTTCGCTCTATGCTGGCGGTGCGCGTGGTGCTCAGTTTCTGCCGTTCGTGTTGGGTCTGGGCATGGCGTTGCCTTGGCCTTTTGCGGGCGCGGGGCTTTCGGTGCTGCCCAAGCCCGGCATGTGGATGGTGCGCGTGAAACAGGCGTTCGGCGTGCTACTGGCGCTGTTGGCCGTCTACTACTTCTATCTGGCGGCGGTAGGGTTCATGTCGACCAAGCAGGCGGCGCGTGACGACTCCATCGTGGCAGGCGACCACGCGGCGTGGGAGGCCAAGGTCGCGCAAGCGCAGCGCGAGGGTAAGCCGCTCTTTGTTGATTTCTGGGCGACATGGTGCAAGAACTGCGCGGTCATGGAACGCACCACGTTTCAGGACGAGCAGGTCAAGCAGCGGCTCGCGCGCTACGTGGTGGTCAAGGTGCAAGCCGAACGACCGGAGCGGAGCCCGGCCAAAGAGATGCTCGCGGCTTTCGGTATTCGCGGACTGCCGGGCTTCGTTGTGCTGCGCCCGGATGATGGGCGCTAGCCCGTGCGGTTTTGTTTTAGCCTAAAAAGAGCAGTTGAATCTTCAACTCTCATTGGTTTCAAGGTTTCTGGTTTCAAGGTTTCTGGTTTCAAGGTTTCATCCAAATCGGGATCGGGATCGCTATCGGGATCGGGATCGATTGTTTAACCGCCGCCGGATAGAAGGCCGGTGCATAGGGCACCGGCAGTGCTCGTAGTACCGGCAGTAACGGGAAACCCTCCGCAATTTCCAACCCCAACTGCCTATTACACCTGCTCCAACTCGCGGAGGGCTGGCAGCAGGCGGTCGTATACGGCGGCGGTTGCGGGGCGCGGCTGGCACACGTCGGTCACGAGGCAGAAGCGCTCTGTCGTCTCCGCCAGCGGCACGCCGTCCGCGTGTGCGGCCAGCAGGGCGCCGCCCAGTGCCGCTGAATCAGCCACCGCGCTGCTTTCCACGCGCGCCTGAAAGACATCGGCCAGCGTCTGGCGGATGCCCGCGCTGCGCGATGCGCCGCCCGTGACGCGCAGCACATCGAAGCGCCCGATCCACTCCGCATGGTTGCGCAGTGCCAGGGCTTGCGCCTCGACCACCGCCCGAATGCGAACCTCCGGCGCGGCTTCGGCGAACGGGAAGTTCGCGCGCAGACCGGGCGACATCACCGGCGGCGTGATTTCTGGAACAAACCAAGGGAGCGCCAGCCGCCCGTCATTGCCGGGCGACGTGAGCGCGAACGCCGTATTATCGAAAAAGTCCCACGACACGTCCGCCTCGTGCCGGACGCGGTCGCGTGCCAGCGAGCCGTTTTTGAAACAGGTGAGGCTCATGAAGCCGCCCGCCGGATTACCGAAGACATGCCCGCAGCCGTCAGGATCAGTGCGGAAGGTATCGAGCGCCGCGAAAAAGGTATCGCTTGTACCTAGGCTCACAACCGCACAGCCCGCGCGCCAGCATCCCGTGCCGATCAGGCTCGCGGGGTTGTCGCCGGTCCAGACGGCCACCGGAATGCCGGGCTTCAAGCCGTACTTGGCGAAATAGGCGTGCAGACCACCCGCGACGCCGCTGCCGATTTGTGGCAGCTTGGAGACGAGGTCTGGCGCTGTGAACGCAGCAATCTCCTCATCCCACGCCAGCGTGCGCAGGTTGAGCAGATTCATGCCCGCGCCGTCGCCGGTGTCGATCGGCGCGTCGCGTCCGATCAGCACGGAGCAGAGAAAGGAACTCACCAGATGGATGCGCGCGGTCTGCGCATAGCGCTCGGGCTCCGACAATGCGAAGGTGCGGATCTGCGGCCCGGTGAAACGCTCGATAGCCGGCGAGCCGGTGTCGGCCTGAAGGCGGTCGCCGAACTGTTCGGTCAGTTCGCGACAGGCGGCGCTGGTCGAGCTGTCCATCCAGATGGGGCTTGTCGGGCGGGACAATGTGGGCGCGAGTTGCGCGGCCAATTCATCGGCGGGCGAGAGCGCGGCCAGCGCGGACGCGAAGCGGTCGTTCAGATAGACCGAACCGTGCTGCTGGCCGTCGCCACCGATCGCGGCGATTCGTTCCATTTCCACGCCGGCGGCTTGCAGACGCGCCAACAGCAGATCCAGCGCGGCCAGCCACATCAACGGGTCGGCGTGTTTGACCAACGGGTCGTCATTCGGCAAAACCCCGTCCGGGCAACGGTAGTGCGGCAAGTCCGTGGAGAACGAGACGCTCGCGCTACCCGCCACGCATGCGGCCGCCGGATCGATGACCAGCGCCTTCATGCTCTGCGTACTGCTGTCTATACCCAGATAAAGTGCCATTTTCGTTACTTGCTTTTCAGTCGCGTAGGTGTGTTGGTGTTTGTGTTCGGATCAGCGAACAATTTGAGCGGCGTCTCGATCTTTGCCTCTTTAACGAGCTTGACCCTGAGGTCGGCAACGGTTTGTTGCGCACGATTGTTGATCAGTTCGTTACGGGCTTCTTCGGCGGTCAGTTCCGGCTTCAGCTCTTTCTTTTCCAACATGATATGCGCAAGATTGACCGAAATCACGGGAGGCGGTCCTTTTTCGCCATCTCTCAGAAAACCGGTGTTCTTTTTGTTCAGCTTGAGAATGTGAAAAGAGTAGGGAGTTTCGACCACATCACTCAGCGTCCCCTCCTTCATGTTGAAGGCAACCTCCGCCAACTCAGGCCGGAGTTGTTCACGCTTGATGATACCCCACTCTCCGTAGTCAAGGCTCGAGTCGCAGTCGGACTCCCGGAAGGCGACCTCGGCGAACGTGGCCTCACCGGATTTGATTGAGGCGAGAAGCTTCTTTGCCTTGGGCAGCAGCGATTTGTTGTAAGCGACAATCTCGGCATTCTCCTTTTTCCGATCCTGCCGATACTGCTTCACTTCGGCGTCAGTGATTTTCACAGCCGGACGGATAACCTCCTGCGTCAAGCGCGACACGAGCAAGGCGTGTTTCACCTCATACCACAGGAACGAACCGGGACGGGTGATTTCTTTGACATACGCCTCTTTTCCGGAGCCGCTTGTCCGAATCTGCTCGGCCAGTTGTTTCTGCTTGTCCGCGAGCGCGCCGTCTTCCACCTTGATACCGTGGCGCACCGCTTCTTGGGCCAGCACCGTTTTGGCGATAAAGCTGGATGCCAGCTTGTAGACATGGCGCATCAAAATGTTGTCGCGATGCGCCTCAAAGTCGGCGGCCGTGACACCGGCAGGCAATTCAAAATCGCTCGTCAGCAACTCGGCATACCGGCGCATGCTGCCCCAGCTTATCGAAGTGCCGTTAACCGTGATCAGAGGATCCTCGGGTTTCAGGTCCGGCAGGGCCACCTTGGGCACTTCTGGCCTTTTGATGGGCACCTCCATACGGTTCGCGCCGGTGCGGGTCAGGTTGGTGGCAAGGCCGGCCGGCATGGTAACATTCCGCGGGGTCTGCGCCGCCGCAGACGGCGCGTTGGTAGCGGGTGGCGCGCAGAGCGCCACGGATGACACGAGCATCAAACCCGCAGACACGCACATTGATCGAACCGATTGTCGGGCACCTACCATGAAAAAATCTCCTTTTGATGTGCGGATTATAGCGAAGCCCCTTTGCTTTCGCAATCACACCCCGCACGTAATCGGAAGACGCAAAGAGTTGACCTTCCGGTACGGAAGCCTTTATTATTCTGAACGTGAGCTTGAATCCGCGATTGTGCGGACTGTGTGGCAATGCCACGAGGAGGCGTCATGAATACGAGACTGGCTGGGTTGATGGCTATCTGTGTGGGTGCGCTGTCGCTTCACGCGCAAACATTGCGCACGGCGGGATCGCTTGTGGTGGACTTGGATGCCGCCGCGATCACGGCGGCGGATGGGGACGCTGTGACCACATGGGCGAACGACGGCACGCTGGGCGCATCGTTTGACGCGCTCGCGGGCACGACCGGTGCGGCGTTCACCAACAACCTGCATGGCCGGAAAGCGCTCCTTTTCAACGGCACTGCGCAGAGCGTGCTAATCGGTCCGACGGCCCCCTCCTCCTTGACCGGCGGAAGTGTGTGGTCGATTGAGGCATGGGTGTGGGTTCCGTCGCTGCCGCCCGCGAAATCGGTCTACCTCTCGTGGACTGAGGACGAGACGGTGGGGACCGGCTGGCAGGGTTGGGTTAGGCTGATGATGCGCTACGATGTCCACGGTGTGCAGATTGATTTTCGCGGCGGTGCGTTGGGTTCGCTTTACGGTACTCCCGCGCCCGGTCACTGGCATCACATCGCCGTGACCCGTGCGGCTCCTGCGATACATACCTTCTATGTGGATGGTGCATGCTGCGGCCGACTCGGACAGAGTGATATCAAACTGCAGGCAGGCAAGCCGCTGGCGCTTGGCGGTGTGCTGCGGGCCGAAACGATGGACACCTACACGAACTTCTTTGCGGGCGCGCTCTCGCGGATACGCATCCATACCGGCCCGTTGAGCGAGGATGACGTGCGTCACAACTATCTGGCCGAAGTCCCGGCTTACCGCGTGGGGAGCTACGCGGTCTGGAATGACGGCACCGGTTACTGGAATGATCCCGCTTTCTGGCAGGATGGCCGGGTCGGCATGGGCCTCGACGCGGTGCGCATCCAAGGTGGTTCGCTGACCGTGACCAATGACGATGTATCGGCCAGCAGTCTGGCGATGTTGGATCTGCGTGCAGGAATGATCGAGTTGACCACCTCCGCCGCGCGTATCGACAGCCGCACACCTTTTCTTGTGGGCCGCGAAAGTGGTCAGGCTGCCACGATCAACGTGTCGAGCGGCATGTTGCATGTTGTGTCGATCGGCAATCCTGCGCACATCGACCTCGGCGTGAACGGTGCGCTGTCGACGCTGGAGTTGGGGGGCTCGGGCGCTCTGGCTACGCTCCTCGCCGCGCAACTCCGTACCTTCGCCGGAGGCGTCAGCGACATCCGTGTCATGCGGGGCGGTATGATCGAAATGGACACGCTATTCGCGGAAGCACTGAGCGCTCCGACAGTGAGCGTGGCGGGCGGCACCTTCAAGAATCGAACGAGCAGCACCATGGGGTACCTCTTCAATGTGCCGCAGGTGAGCGTCTCCACAGGCGGCGTAATTTTCGACACTCCTGCCAACACCGTCATGGCCGTCGCCGCGCCGCTGCTGCACGATACGTCCGGTCCTGACGCAGGCGGTGGCCTGCGCAAAATCGGGGGCGGGACGCTGGTCCTCAGCGGCACGAACACCTACGCCGGTGCGACCTCGGTCGAGGCCGGCACCTTGGTGCTTGCGCCCCGGCTGCTGGACGGACTGGTCTACCGGCTGGACGCCTCCGCCGACGCGCTCGATACCCTCACGCTCGATGCCTCGTCCAACGTACTCGCATGGGCCGATTCCAGCGGCGCGGGCTTTGTCTTCACGACCAACAAAACCACGATATGTCCGGTCTACGACCCCGCGCTCTTCGGCGGCCGCGGCGGCCTGCGTTTCAGCCGCGATACCACCTGCTGCCGGCTGGCAACCGACCGGGCGGCCAAGATCCAGACCGTCTTCGCGGTAGTCACGCCAGCGTCCGGCAACAACATCGGCGGCCTCTGGGGGCTCTCTGGGAACGATTATGGTATCCGCTTCAACGCGACCTCCGTGCAATACACCGGTAACAACAACGACTTCTCCGCCTCTGGCGCGGTCTATACGAACGGAGCGTTCGGCAACGGCTTCACCGTTGGTCAGCCGTTTGTGTTGACGGCGATCAGCAGCATGCCGCAGACCTGGGTCACGGCGATCGGCGATTACTGGGGCAATCTTGAACACCGGCGCGTCTACCGTGGCGACATTGCTGAAATCCTGACGTACGACCGGCGACTGGATGACCGCGAGCGCCAAGAGATCGCGCAGTATCTCATGGCGAAATGGCTGGGCACGGTGCCGGCACCCGCATTTCCCGATCAACTCCTGCCGCGTGCCAATGCGTTGACGGTCGGCGCGGGTGCGTCGGTGGATCTGCACGGTTCCTCGGCGACGCTCTCCATGCTCCAAGGTGCTGGCGTGATCGGCAACGGACAACCCGCGACCTCGCTGCTGACGATCGGCGCAGACGATGCCGAATTCGCGTTCGCCGGTTCTATCACTGGTAACGTGGCCGTCAGCAAGATCGGCGCGGGGAACGCTGTCTTCGCCGGACAGAACACGCTCAGCGGTCCGCTCACGATTGAGGCCGGCACGCTCTCACTCGCTACCGGCGTCTCGTCGATCACGGGCTTGGTCTACCGGCTGGACGCCTCGGAACCTGAGACGCTGACCTTCCTCGCCGACGGATCGAACGTGACCGCCTGGGCGGATGCCGAGGGGTCCGGCTTTGTGTTCGCGACCACCAACGATCTCAACTGCCCGGTCTATGACGCCGCGCTCTTCGGCGGTCGTGGCGGCCTCCACTTCGGTCGCGGCGGCGCACGCGGACGCATGCTCGGTTCGGGCGTGACCAACGCCCAGACGGTTTTCGTGGTCAACATGATCCGCGACCAAAGCAATAGCGACAGCGGCTTGTGGGGCTCAAACGGGCAGGACTTCGGGCTCCGTATCGGCGGCACTACCTGGTACTGGCCCGGCAACAAAAACGATTTCCACTTCCGTGACAACGGCGGACTCGTCGCCATCAACGGCATTGTTTCCAATGCCGCAGTGACGGTCGGTCAGATCCATCTCGTCACCTCGGTCAACGGCACGTCTCAAAGTTTCCGGCCCGCGATCGGCGACTATTGGGGCTCATCCCAGTATACGTATCGTTACTATCGCGGTGACGTGGCCGAGATCTTGGTGTTCGACCGTGTCCTCACCACGCTGGAACGCCAGACCGTCGAAGCCGCGTTAATGGCCAAATGGTTCCCGACCGACAGCGGTAGCGTGCTGCCGTCGAGCGCGGCGGTTACGGTGCGGGCGGGCGGAACGCTGGACTTGGCCGGCGGCGCGTTCATCGTAGCTTCGCTGGCCGGCGGCGGTTGCGTCTCGAACGGTACACTGACGGTGACCGGAACCGTCGCACCGGATGGTGTGTTGAGCGTCACGGCTGCAGTGCAGTTTACCGGAACTTTGGAACTGAACGTCAGGGCGGACGGCACTTGCGACAGCCTGGCGGTCGCGGGTGCGCTGGACCTCTCGGGTCTGACGCTGACCTTGAACCTGCCGACTGAGCCGCCGACCGTCGGATCGTATACGCTGATCTCCGCTACGGGCGGGATTCAGGGTACTTTCGAGCAGGCGTCGGTTCCCAAACCTTGGGGCTTGATCATGGAACCGACCGCCGTGCGCCTCACCTATGCGAGCGGGACGTTCATGATACTGAAGTGATGTTGGCTGGAGATGATGTAATAGGAGAAAATGATGAGAGTGAACAGACGGCAATTTATGGAAGGGGCGGCGGCGTTCGGGCTGGCCGCAGGGATGGGCCGGGTGGCCGAAGGGGCAGCGCCTACGGCATTCTCGGATTGGCGCGAGGGCCTGCTCGACATCCATCACATCAGCACGGGGCGGGGCGAATCGACGTTTGTCATCTGTCCGGATGGAACCACCATGCTGATTGATGCGGGCGACATGAGCGATGGACGTCCGGACGAGACGGTGTTGCCGCGCCTCCCGAACGCGAGCCGGACGCCGGGCGAATGGATCGCCGCCTATGTGGAGCGTTTTTCCCGTCCGTTGAACCACAAAGCGCCTCGTTTGGATTATGTGACATTGACTCACTTCCATTCGGACCATATCGGTTGTCGCCAGAACGAGGTCCGGGAGAAGAACGGTTATGCGCTTTCCGGCATCACGGAGGTCGCGGAGCATGTGGCCATCGGGACGCTCGTTGACCGCGCTTATCCCGATTACGCGTTTCCTACCCGCGAGGCGGTTGCGGCGAGCAATCCGAAATTCTTCAAGGACTATCTCGCGTTCGTCGAGCACCAGCGGACCAAGCGCGGAACGGTCATGGAGGCGTTCGACGTGGGCAGCCGCAAACAGTTCGCGTTGAAGCGCGCACCGGATCGCTTCCCTAGCTTTGTCGTGCGCAACATTGCCGCGAACGGCAAGGTGGGCGAGAAGACAGTTTTCACGCATGAGCAGCGTCCGGACGAGAACATGTGTTGTTCCGTGATGACACTGTCCTACGGCGCGTTCACCTATTATACGGGCGGCGACTGCAGTGGTTCGCCTGCCAGACGCGATGTGGAGACACCCATAGGGGAAGCGGTCGGTCGCGTGAATGCCATGAGCTTGAACCATCACGGGTGTGATGACGGTACGAATGCCGCTATTCTTGCGGCGTTGCGTCCGCAAATCATGGTGATTCCGGTCTGGGACATGTGGCATCCGCAAACGAATGCCTTCACCCGGATGACAGACAAGACGATTTATCCCGACGACCGGATGATCTTTGCGACAGGGCTACACGAAAAGGCCAAGGCTCGTCTCGGTGAAGCGGCAGCGCTGATCCGGCCTCAAGGGCATGTCGTCATCCGCGTAAGCGAAGGCGGCGCACGCTTCCGCGTGTTTGTGCTGGATCCGGGAGACTTTTCCGTGGTCGATGCTACCGACGAGCTGCACGCTTCGAAGAAGTGAGCAGTGGGATTGCACCCAGTATGCCTACAGCCGCGACCAGAGCGTGGCCGGTGAGGCTGAGTGCGACCAGATGCGTGTTGTCGAGCCCCAGCGGTCCGGCCACTGCCTGTGCCGTCAGTTCGCGCACGCCCAGACCGCCGATTGAAATCGGCAGGGCTGAAACCACGCCGAACAGCGGGATTACCATCCACATGCTGAGAGCCGGAATCGCAAGGCCGAGTGCGCGGATAATGAAGTAGTTGCTCCAAGTCTTGAGCACTTGCGAGGCGAGCGCCGCCAGTAACAGCGGAACTAGACGGCGCGGTGCGCCTGCGAATGCGCAAGCCTCGCGAAACAATGCACGCACGGCACCTCGCCAACCAGTCGCGTCCAACACCTCAGACGCATCGTGCGCGGGCACCGCATAACGTCGCGCTGCTGCGATCGCAAGCGGCAGTGCCACAAGCACGGCCCCTACGGCCGCTACTGCCGTGACCAGCCCATGGCGGTCGATCAACAGCGCGAACCCGCCGATGCCGAGTAGCATCGCGAGATTGAGCGCGCGATCCAACAGCAAGCTCATTACCACGACACGCCACGTCAGCGCGGTGGCGGTACCACCGTCTGGATCGGGCGCACCGTCGCGCATCACGAGGTAGCCTTTAACCACATCACCACCGACATTGGAGGGCAAGAAGCTGTTGAAAAACATGCCGCTCCAGTGGCAGGCCGCCGCGTCGCGGAAACGCATCGACGGCAGGCGCGCGCGCAGGATGCAAAACCATGAGGCGGCACCCGCGAATCCGCCCAGCACCAGCATCAGCGCGGCAATCAGCAACGGACCAGGTCGCGCCTGACGCAGGCTGGCGGCGAGCACATCAAGGCGTACCCAGCGCAGGCTCACCGCAAGTAGTACCAATGTGACAGCGACCTTCATCAGCAAGGACGAACGTTTGCGGGCGGCTTCTGCCACGCCAAAACCCGCCTTGCGCATCATCGAGTTGAATCCTGAAAACCCTATCATTCTGGCTAAAAATCCAAAGCTGCACGTTCCCGTCAGAAGAGCATGAGCTGCCCCGGCTCATCGGTACTCTTGCGGCGGCTATGCCGTGCGAGTTTCGGCATGCCGGCCTCCAGATCGTTCTCTTCGAGATTGGCGAGAATCTCGCGCGAACGCTCCACCACTTCATCCGGCATGCCGGCCAGACGCGCCACGTGAATGCCGTAGCTCTTATCCGCCGTGCCGGGCGCGATACGCCGCAAGAAGATAATCGAGTCCCCGTGCTCGCGCACCTGTACCGTGTAGTTTTTGACGCCATTCAGCGTGACGGCCAGGTCGGTGAGTTCGTGGTAATGGGTGGCGAAGAGCGTCTTGGCTTTAACGGCAGGCGTGTTGTGCAGATATTCGGCGACCGCCCACGCGATGCTGATGCCGTCGAAGGTACTGGTACCGCGTCCGATTTCATCCAGCACGATCAAGCTCTTGGCGGTGGCGTTGTTGAGGATGTTGGCGGTCTCCTGCATCTCGACCATGAAAGTACTGCGGCCGCGCGCGAGATCGTCGCCCGCACCGACACGCGTGAAGACGCGATCCAGCAAGCTGATGCGCGCAGCGCTCGCCGGCACGAATGAACCGATATGTGCCATGATTGCGATCAGCGCGACCTGCCGGATGAAGGTGGACTTGCCCGCCATATTCGGCCCTGTGATCAGCATGATCTGGTTGCGTTGGCAGTCGAGCAGGACATCGTTGGGCACGAACTGCTCGGCGTCGGGCAGTTGCTCGATCACCGGGTGGCGGCCGTCGCGAATCTCCAGCGTGTCGTCCTCGGTGATTTCCGGACGCACATAGCCGAGGGCGAGGGCGCGGTCGGCCAGCGAACCTAACACATCTGCTTGCGCCAGTGCGTCGGCGGTCTCCTGCACGGCTGCGGTGTGCGCCACGACCTCTTCGCGTAGCGCGCAGAACAGCTCGAACTCCATCGCGGTGGAGCGCTCCTGCGCACCAAAAATCTTCTGCTCGTAGGTCTTTAGTTCCGGCGTAATGAAGCGCTCGGCATTGACCAGCGTTTGGCGTCGCTCGTACTCCGGCGGCACGGCACCGGCCTGGCCTTTGGAGACCT
>JAKJHA010000148.1 GCA_022704125.1 Verrucomicrobiota bacterium
GTTGAATACGGCATCGGCGAGGTGCTGATAGGGATAGATCCAGCGCTTTTCACCACGCGCGATGGAGGGCCACATGCGCAGGGTTTCGATCGCGGAGCGGTTGCGGAAAAGGTGGTCGCGCACCATGCGTCGGATGATGCGGGTGTCGGTGGTGGAGATGCGCGTGCTGCTGTCGACGCCGAGTTGCGTGAGGGTGTTGATGTAGATCAGGAACTTCTGCTCCTGCGGCACATCGGCGGTTAACTGCGGGTTGAGGCTGTGGATGCCCTCCATCACGATGATGCTGTTTTCGGGCAGGCGCGTGGCGGTGGGCTGGTCGTAACCCTCTTTTGTTTTGAAGTCGAAGGCGCGCAGATAGACCTCTTCGCCAGCCATCAGACGTAACAGGTCGCTATTGAGGCGCGGCAGATCCATGGATTCGATATGCTCGTAATCGAGGTTGCCGGCCGCGTCGCGCGGATTGCGCGCGTCCCCTACGAAGTAGTTGTCGGTGGAGATCAGGGTGGGGTGGTAGCCGTTGACGCGCAGGTGGGTGATGAGTCGCTTCGAGAAGGTGGTCTTGCCAGCCGAGGAGGGGCCGGCGACCAGCACCAGACGCACGGGCGGCGTGCGTTGCACAATGGCGTCGGCGATGCGGGCGAGCTTCTTGTCGTGCAGGGCCTCGATCGTATGCACAAAGTCGTCGACGCGTTTTTCGACCACCGCCTGATTGAGTTCACCGACAGTAGTGATGCCGACAATCTTGCCCCATTCGATGTGTTCGTGGTAGACCGTGAAGAGGTATTCGTGGGGCGGCAATGGCGGCAATTCACGCGGGCGTGCGGATGTCGGCACATTGAGGACGAAGCCGCTGTTGTGGGGGATCAGGTCGAACAGTTCCAGCAGGCCGGTACGCGGTACCAGCGGCTCCTGGCTCAGCTCGAAAAATGATCCGCACTGCGCCAGGCAAACGACCGGCGGATTGCGATGCGCGAGCAGGTGCAGCTTGTCGGTTTGCCCGGATTCGCGGAAAAGGTGGGTCGCGGCTTCATAAGAGACGGTGGTCGGCGTGATGGGGAGGTCGCGACGGATGGTCTCCTGCATCGCCGCTTTGAGGCGTTTAATGTGGGCTTCGATCGCGGCGGGCGAGCGGTCGGGCCATTGCACCGTGCAGTAAAGACCGGCACCGACCGAGTTGCGCACGCGGCATTCAAGGTCGGGGTAAAGCGTGTGAGCGGTCTTGGCCAAGAGGAAGCAGAGTGAGGTGCGATAGATGTTCCAGCCGTGAGGGTCTTGGATGGTCAGCGGTGTGAGCGTCGCATCGGTCATGAGGGGCATGAAGAGCGGCACCACCATATTGTTGGCAATCGCGCCGAGGACGGGATGGCCATCGCTGTTGACTGTGGGCAACAGATCGCCGATGCGTGTGCCTGTCGAGACGACGACGGGCGGTGATCCTTTGACGGTTACGGTGATGGCGCGCATGTCTTATCTCCTTCGTAGAGGTCAAAAACGACCAGGCGGCACTCGATGGGGCCGTTGTAAAATGTGATGCGGCGCGAGGAGCGCAGGCCGATGCGGCGCGACAGCTCCATGTTGCCGGTGAAGACGCAGCCGGTATAGCCGGTGCCTTTCTGCTTGAGGAAGTCGCCGATGCGGCTGTAGAGTTCGTCCAAAGGTTCACCCGGACTGGTCTGGTCATCTGCCGGGGCATCGGTGTCGTCCATCGCGGTATCCGCCGTCAGGTCGGCGGTGTCGGTGCCGCCGCCTGTGGTTAGGCGTTCGCCGTAGGGTGGATTCATGAAGATCACACCGGGCGGCGACGGCAGGCGGGTGGCCGCGAAATCGCAGGTGCCGAAGGTCATGTATTCCGCGACACCGGCGGCGATGGCGTTGAGATGGGCGGTTTCGACGACGTCCTCGGAGACGTCGGTGGCGATAATCGGCGGCAGGTTCTCGCGGCGTTCTTGTTGGCGAGCGACGGCAACCATGTCTTTCCAGATCTGCTCGGGCGTGGCGCCGAAACGCTGGCGCACGCTGACACCGGCCTTCTCGCCGGGGATCATGCGGCGGTAGCCCTTGATCGCCATGAAACCGAAATGGCTTTTAAAGCTACCTGGGGCGCGATTGATCGCATAGAGCGCCGCCTCGATGGCCGGTGTTCCGCTGCCGCACATCGGCACGACAAATGGCGAGGTGCCGTCCCAGCCGGAAGCCAGCACGCAGCCTGCGGCGAGTGTTTCCTGCATCGGCGCGACGCCCGGGTTTTTACGGTAGCCGCGTTTGGAGAGCGGTTCGCCGGTGGTGTCGATATAGATGATCAGTTCGTCATTTATCCAATAGACGAAAACGGCGGCGCCGTACGTTTCGCGCCCGGAGTCGGGACGGCCGCCGCGCTTATCGCGGATACGGTCGACGATCGCGTCTTTGGTGGTGAGCGATGGCATGCGGGTGTCGCGCACGGTGTCATTGCGAACCACGCAGTTGACTGTGAAATAACCGTCGACATCGATCAGATTTTCCCAGTCAATCGAATAGACATCATTGTAGAGGTAGCGCAGATTACCGCAGGTGGTCCGCAGCAGTGGCACCAACACGCGATGGGCGGTACGCAACTGGAGATTGAGGGTCATCATGTCGCGCATGCCGCCGCGCACTACGACCGTGTTTTCGGTGGAATCGATGATCTTGTAGCCTAGGCGCGTCAACTCATGTGCTGTGAGCGGCGCGAGGCCGCGCGCGCAGGAGACGATCAGGGGATAGGTGTCTTTCCAGAGGTTCATTTCGCAAACTGGAAGGGGGCGGGCGGGGCAAGCGACGCTTGCCCCGCAGTTAGGATTTAGGATTTAGGAGTTTCCGCTCCCGCTTATCACCCATTACCCATTACCTATTACTTCCGCCCCTCCCTCCCAGTACAGCCGCGCTACGCGCGGAGTTAGCAGTTCGTCCGGTCTTAGAATTCCCAGCCGGGGCGGATGTAGGGCTTCACCAGCGCATTAGCCGCCTGATTGTTGGTGAACTGCTGCTTGCGGCTGCTCCACTCCAGCTTGCCAGGAACCTGCTGCGCAATGCAGCCGACCAGCATGCTTTCCAGCATCGGTACCGAGTGATCCACATCCGAGAAGCAGATGTCGTTGCCCTTACAGGCCTCGACGAACTCGATGTACTGACCGTTGGTGTTGCGGCGGAACTTAGCCGGGATGGCTTCCTCGGTCAGCGCCTCGTGCTTGGACATCGACTTCATCTTCTCCTCGTCGTTGAAAGCGATGTAGCCGTCCGCGCCGTAGTCGTTGGTGCTGCAGACCATGCCTTTGCTACCCATGATCAGGCAGCCGGTGTTCGGCACCTGGCCCAGCGTCGTGACAACTTTAGGCATGATCTCCGCCGAAGGCTTGAGGTTGCCGTCATACCAGTAGAGCGTCACCGCAGGCTTAGAGCCGCGGGCAGCATAGATCATCTTGACGATGCTCTTGCTGGGATACGTGTCGTTGGCCTTGCCCTCAATCTGGATGCACTCGGCGGAGAGTACCTTGCCCAAGTTCAGGCCGCGGAAGGGCAGGTTCATGGTGTGGCAGGCCATGTCGCCGAAGGCGCCGGTGCCGAAATCGAAGAAACCGCGCCACTTGAAGGTGTGGTAGGTGTCCTTCTTGTAGGGGCGGAACGGCGCAGTACCCAGCCAACTCTCCCAGTCCAACGTGGCCGGCACCGGATCGGAGCCTTCGGGGCGATTGAGACCCTGCGGCCAGATCGGGCGGTTGGTCCACACATGCACCTCGGTCACATCGCCGAGAATACCATTTTGCAGCAGTTCTGCGTTACGGCGCAGACCGTTATTGGCGCTGCCCTGATTGCCCATCTGCGTAACCACGCGGTTTTCGTTGGCCACCTTCTCGAAGTAGCGCGCCTCCCAAATCGTACGCACCAGCGGTTTCTGGACATAAACATGACACCCCTGTTTCATTGCGCGGACTGCGGCGGGCGCGTGCATGTGGTCCGGCGTCGAGACCGTCACCGCATCGAGGTTCTTGCACTCATCCAGCATCTTGCGGAAATCGCTGTAGCATTTCACCTGCGACGGATTCTTGCCCTTCTTCTCGATCTCGGCGAGCGCCCTGTCGATCGGGCCGCGGTCAACGTCGCACAGGGCCACGATGTTCTCGCCGTGCTCAAACATCGGCATCCAGTCGCTCCAGCCTTTGCCGCCGACACCGATCACGCCGATGTTCAGTTTCTCGCCCGGCTTTTTGGTGAATACACGCGCGGGCCGCGACGAGACGCATCCCCCCGCTGCCAGGATTCCGGCTACACTAGCGCCACCTTTGACAAAATCGCGACGATTTAACTGCATCATGATCCTTTTCCTCTTTGATGTTTCCCCGGTTGCCCGTTTTCACAGCCGGAAAATGCGTGTTAAAAAAACAGAAAACGTTGCCCATTATAGGAAATCTAGAAACAGGGTTCAAGCCGACGCATCAAATTTTCTGGTAAGCTCTGCCCCGCCCCGTCAAGAACACGGAATGATCGCGCGGGTCAAAAGACGTGCGCCTCATACCGAAAATAACACAGCACCGCAGAGCGAACAACCCTTGAAACGTACAGGTTCGGCACGAGACAGTAGGGGTGGACTCACGCGACGTAAACCCGGCGCATGCGCGGACCGTCGAATTCGCACAGATAGATACCTTGCCATACGCCCAGATTGAGGTGGCCGCAGGTCACGATCAGATGCAGCGAGCAACCCATCAGGGATGCCTTGAGGTGTGCGGCGGAGTTGCCTTCGGCGTGTTTATAGAAGGGTTGCCGTAGCGGTACCATGCGATCGAGCTGCTGGAGCATATCGTTGACCACGTTCGGATCGGCGTTTTCGTTGACCGTTATGCCGCAGGTGGCGTGCGGCACGAAGACCGTGATTGTGTCGTCCGAGACACCTAACTTCTCCACCGCCTGCTGCACTTGATTGGTGATGTTCACAAACTGTTCGCGCACGCGGGTTGGAACTTCAAAGTATGTCATGCTGGGTCCTTTTCTTCTTTTGCGTTACACAACATGGCTTACGGGGCGGTTGTCGCCGTCTTACGGTTTGCATTGAAGCGCGTCTCATACATCGTCGCGCCGACTTTACGCGCGGCTTCAACCAACTCGGGATAG
Source organism: Verrucomicrobiota bacterium (assembly GCA_022704125.1). GTDB lineage: Bacteria > Verrucomicrobiota > Kiritimatiellia > RFP12 > UBA1067 > DUPH01. The sequence goes on from JAKJHA010000148.1 coordinate 5,128, forward strand.
GGCTGGTCGGTGACCGTCAAGAAGCCGATCTGGTAGTTTTCGCCGTCGAAGCGTCCGGTCAGCGCCTGGTCGCGCCATTGGAACCAGTGGGTACCGACATACCGCGGATGGCGCAGGCATGACTCGACAAAAGCGACATAGCACGCGGCGCGTTCCGCTTGATCTCGGGTAGAGACCAAACCAGTGTGGAAGAGGCCGCGGTCGAGTGCGCCGAAGTGGAATTCGCCATTGATCATCGGCTTGTCCACACAGCCTTCCGGCAGGTCTTTGTCCGCCTGCCGCCGATAGATGTTCACGCTCACGACATCGCAATACTTTGCGGAGGCGCGGTAGACGCTCGGCGCACCCCAGGCAATGCGGCAGCCGAGATAGAGCTTATCCGGCGCGACCGCTTTGACTGCGTCGCGGATGACGCGGAAATACTGCTCGGCGATCTGGGTGTGAAACGCCTCCAGGTCTGCGTCGCAGCGTTTTTCCGAAGGCTTGTTGGTACTGGCGAGAAAAGCGTCCCATGTGTCGAAGCCGGTGCCCCACGCGGTGTTTAGTGCGGCGACCGTCGTATATCGGCCAGCTAGCCAGTCACGGAAGGCGATCTTGGCTGGTTGTGCGGCGGGCGAGCAGAGGGCGCTCAACGCTAAGGCACGGTCGTCCTTACCCCAAGACAATTCGTTGTCCACAAAATATCCGATGCACCACGGATCACTGACTGTGCCGGGCTTCTGCTGGTCACGCGCGCGCTGCTGGATACCATCAATAAATTCGCGCGCGAATGGATCGGGGAACTTTCCCCACCAGCCTTCGGACCCCTCGATGCGCGGGCCGCTGGTGTTCAGGCATACGGTATAAGGCGTGCGGCGCTGGAGATAGACTCTGGAGTCGGACCAGTTGGCCACGGTGTTCAGCCCCCAAGCACGGATGCGGCGGTGCGCCAGATCGACATGCTGGTCGAACCAGGATTCGCCATATTTGCGCAGCAGATTCGCCCCGACGAAATTAAAGGTTCGGAACTGCCCTTTGTCCTTGTAGAAGCCATGCGGCGCCCAGTAGGCCGTGCCGTAGAACTTTTCAAACGGCGATCCCTTCTCCGGCAGCCACGTGAAGTAGTTTTCGCGATGCGGGATGCCGGTCTCGGCACCGTGCCGTACGCAATCGACACCATGCGAGAAGAAGAGCCGCCCGTCGGGGTCTACCAGCCACCATGTACCGTCGACTTGCTCGGTGCGAAAGTGACCGGTCGCCTTGAGCTGCGGTCCGCCGGTCCAGCCGCCCCACGCATTACGGTCTGTGGCAGGTCC
>JAKJHA010000149.1 GCA_022704125.1 Verrucomicrobiota bacterium
CCGCCGTACCGCGTCCCGGCGCGTGGTGATCGGCATCGAGACGTGGGGCGACATCCCGGCGCTCAACCAGGCGATGTTGCTGGGCAACCGTCATGTGATGCCGCCTGCGCTGCGCCGCGTCTTTGTGGATTCCGGCACGATTCATGTCTACTCCATTTCCGGCTTGCATATCGTTTTGGTGGCGGCCGTGTTGAGCCTTGCGGTCGCCGCTTGCGGTATTCCGCGCACCTATTGGGTCTTGATAAGCGGTCCGCTTTTGATCTTCTACACGGCGCTCACCGGTGCGCGGCCGCCTGCGGTGCGCGCCTGCCTCATGGCGCTGCTCTATCTGGCCGCGCCGCTGATCGGTCGCCGGCCGAACGCGCTGATGGCGCTGGCGGGCACAGCGTTGATTGTACACGTTATTCAACCTTGGCTGATTTTTGATATCGGCAGTGTACTCTCGTTCACCGTGATGGGCGGACTGGTGGCTTTTTGCCGTCCCTTCTGTCAGATGGGGCATCGGCTGTTTCGCGTTGCGCGCCTGACCGAGCGCGCGAATCTGGCGCGGGCCGCCGGCGCGAAGGCGCACGCGCGCCGTCTGAACATGCTGGCGCATGCGATCACGTGGTTGTCGGATTCATTCGCCGTGTCGCTGGCGGCTTGGATGGCGTCGCTCCCTTTGACCGCCCACTATTTTGGGCGTTTCACACCGGGCGGGCTCTTTGCGAATCTGGCGGTGGGACCGTGTTCGTTTTTCATTGTGGTCGCGGGTTGTCTCGGTGTGGCCACGAGCACGGTGAACGGGTGGGTGGCTGGTTGCTTCAACAACGCCGCCGGTTTTTTCACCTGGTTGATGGTTAGGTCTGCCCAGATAACGGTGGCACTCCCTGGGACGAACATGCGTATCAAGTCTTGGCCCCTCTGGTTGGTTTGGCTCTGGTTCGGCGTGTTGCTGGTACTGGCAGTCTGGCTGAACACGCGCAGGCGTCGCCCGGACGGGTTGGCATGGCTGACGGACGACTATCAATGACAAAGGAGCATGACATGCAGCGAGAGATTCACATTGCGGGTATCGGCGGCGTCGGGATGAGCGCGTTGGCGCAGGCGCTGCTGGATCAAGGCGAAAAGGTCAGTGGCTCGGACCGTCTGTTGGACGCGGGGGACGAGACCGGGGTGCTAGCCTGTCTCGCGGCGCAGGGCGTGCGGCTCTGTCGGCAGGACGGGACAGGCATCACGCCGCAAACCAAGCGGTTGGTGATCAGCAGCGCGATCGAGTCGGACAATCCGGAGGTGTTGCGCGCCCAGGCGTTGGAGGTTCCGGTCGTACACCGCGCGGCCGAACTGGCGCGGTTGACCGAGGGGCGACGCCTGATCGCCGTGACCGGCACCAGTGGCAAGAGCACGGTGACGGCGATACTGGGCTGTCTGCTGGAGGGCGCGGGGTTCGATCCGCTGGTCGTCAACGGCGCGGCGGTGGCAGGCTGGAGTGCGGACGGCGCACGCATCGGATCGGTCCGAAAAGGCGCGGGCGAGTGGGCGGTGATCGAGGCCGACGAGTCCGACCGCTCGCTGATGGTCTTCAACCCTGAGCATGCGATCATCACCAACGCTTCGGCGGATCATTTCGGGCTGGATGAAACACTGGCGCTCTTCGCCTCCTTCCGTGCGCGGGTGCCGGGCACGGTGATCGATGGACGCGACGCTGGCGGCGGACCAGCCGAGGCGCGCACAGAAGGGTGGGGCGGTTCCTTCCAGTTTGAGGGCGTTACGTATCGGGTGCCGATGCCCGGTCTGCACAACGTCTATAATGCGTGGCATGCGGTACGTATGGCGCGCGTACTGGGGGCGGCACCCGGGCGGCTGGCCGCTACACTGGCGGCGTTTGGCGGTGTTGAGCGCCGCTTGCAGCGCGTGGGCCGTTGCGGCGCGGCGACGGTTGTCGATGACTACGCGCACAATCCTGAAAAACTCGCGGCCGCTTGGACCACCCTCGCTACGGCCTTCCCGGCCGGCGTGTGCGCTGTCTGGCGGCCGCACGGCTATGCGCCGCTGCGCAAAATGCTGGAGGGGTTGGCGCAGGCATTCGCCGCTGTCTGCCGACCGCAGGACACGTTGCTGTTGCTGCCGGTCTATGACGCGGGCGGCACTGCTGACCGCTCGGTCGGCAGCGACGTTTTGGCTTCCATGCTCCGTGAAAAAGGTGTTAAAGTACTGCCCGTCGGAAGCCTTGACGATGCGGAGGCCGTTATGCGTGCTCAGGCTGGTACAGGAGGCGTGTTGGCGACTTTGGGTGCGCGTGACCCCGGCCTGCCCCGCTTGGCGCGGCGGCTGGCGGTATCAGGGTGACGATGTGTTGGCGTAAGTACGAAACCGGGAGGAATGGGCATGAAAAAGACCTTGCTGATGGCGTGTGCAGTAGCCGTGTTTGCCGCCTGCGTGCAGGCGCAGTCGTGGGCGAAGAAGGATAATGAGCCTGTAAAGTCCAAGGGGTGGATCGACAATTTCGAGCAGGCCCAAAAGGAGGCGGAGACCTTCAAGCAGCCGATTCTTGCCTTCTTCACCGGTAGCGATTGGTGCGGCTGGTGCGTGCGTCTCAAGAAAGAAGCGCTCGACACCAAGGAGTTCGAGAAGTTTGCCGCCGACAACCTGATCCTGTTCGAGGCGGACTTCCCGCGATCGAAAAAAATATCCGACAAGATCAAAAAGCAGAACGGTGAGCTGGCGTCCAAGTACGGCGTGCGCGGTTACCCCACGATATTTTTACTCGATGCCGAAGGCAAGCAGCTCGGTCGGACCGGATACAAGGAGGGTGGCGCCGAGGCCTATGTGAAGCACCTCAAAGAGCTGCTCGAAACGGCGGGTATCAAGACCGAGGACAAACCCGAAGCGTCCAAGCCGCTTTCGGGATACGAGAAGATGAAGGCGGAGCGGGCCGCTAAGGCGGCGCAGGATGCCGAGAAGAAATAGGCGGGGAGCGCAAGCGTCTTATGGAGTTTTCATATCCGTCCGGCAGGACTGTGCTGGGCGAAACTCAGGCGGTACGGCAGGCGATGGAGCGGTTTCACGCCCAGCCCGTGGATCAGGTAATGCTGTGCGAGGGCGACGCCGGTTATTCGCCGCGCCGCACGACGTTGGGCGGCGAGCGTCCGGTGACCGGCCCCGGTACCTTTACCGGCCGTGTCCGGCGTACGTTGACCTTCGGCCCTTCGAAAAATGCCGGCTGGTGGATCGACCGCACCGACCTCGACGAGCAGCTCATGACGCTGGTCTCGATCCGCAATGTGTGGACCTCCGCGCGCAACATCGTGCTGCGCAGCGGTAACCCGCACAACTATCTGCGTATGGTCGAGCATATCATCGCCCTGCGCTTGGGCATGGGGGTGGACGATGTGGTGATCAGCACCAACTCCGGCGACCCACCGCTCTTCGATCGCAGCAGCGTCGATCTGGTCGAGGCGGTTGAGCAATGCGAGATTGTCGAGCGTGACGAACCCGCGCGGTACGTGACTGTCAAAGAACCTGTTACCTTCGGTGGTAACCGTAACGATTTCCTGATCTTCTTGCCACCTGAAAACGGCGAGAAAAAGCTGCGCCTGGATGTGGCGATCGACTTCAACTCGATCATCGGCCAGCAGCGCATCGTCTTTGACGTCACACCGGACAGTTTCCGCCACGGTGCGTTTGCGCGCACCAACGCTTCGCACCGTCAGATGTTAATGGTCCGCCTGTTCGGGTTTCTTTTTGCGGATACGCGTAATCTCGGCTATACGACCGACAACATCCTGATCCACGGCAAGCACAAGTATTACGGCGAGCCGCGTTTCGTGCAAGAGGACAGCGGCAAGGCGCTTGAGCCGGTCTGGCATCGCGCCACGCTCGACTTGTTGGCGGCAATAGCGTTGATCGATATCGGACGCTTCGTTGGGCGCGTAGTCTCCTATCGTGCCGGGCACACACTTGATGTGCGCGCCGTCGGCCTGCTCTACAAACACAATCTGCTCGAACCGCTGGAGTAGGGCGGGAATCATTGGCGATAGACTGGTACAATCTGGCGGATCAGGAGGTGGCGGCGGTGTATGCGGCACTGCCATCTGATCTGTGCGCTTGCCTTTCCAGCCTGACGGTCACGCTGGAGTCGCGTCCTAAGCCCGACGAGCAACTGGAAGAGGGCGACGACGAAAACCTTCTTGGGCTCTTCATCGGTGCCAGTTTCGCCGAGACCGTAGACGAAGCCGAGCCGTTGCCGGGCGCGATTCGCCTGTTTGTCGAAAACCTTCGCGATGAGGCCGGAGGCGATCCCGTCCGCTTCCGCCAAGAAGTGCGCGACACCCTGCTGCACGAACTGGGCCACTATCTAGGGCTTGATGAAGACAGCCTGACCGAGCGCGGCCTGTAGTGTGCCTCTGCTCAAAAAGCGGCGTCGCGCGGGATACCGCTTGCCGCCGCACTCCAAATTTTTTGCGCGTCAGATCAGCTCACACGTGCCGCCGGCGCAGGCGACGGTCTGCGTGACGGTCGTGTTGTCCTGGCGCTCAACGAGCAGCGTGTAATCCACCGGCGTGTTGGTGCGGTTGAGGTCTTCCCACAGCTTGCAGGCATCAATGCGCTTGAGGCAGCGCGTCATTTTCAACGTGTCGCCGCCGAAGTAATTTTTAGCGAATTTGCGGGCGCGCCGCAGCCAGTCCAACTTTGCTTCGCGCACGCTTTCAATCGCCTCGTAGACACGCTTGGGATAGATTTTGGCGGTCGGCGCTTCAAGGTTCTCGCCGCGACCGAGCACGCAGTCGCAAGCGGCCCAAAGGTTGTCGTCGAAAGCCTGCAAGCCGTCCACGATCAGGCCCGAGGCGAAGAGCGCGCCCACGCCGTAAATCGCCACGATCTCGTCATCGCTCAGCACTTCGCAGAAGGGGGCCTGCGGGTAGTCGAGGTCGCCGCCCTCCGGCAGTAGCGACACGCCGGCGAAAGCGTTGCGGTTCTCGAAGATGAACTCTTCGACCGACGCCCATTCGCTGTCCTTGACCGAGATGGTGTTCGAGACGTTGTGGCTGAGCCAAGGCTGTGCGCAGAATTCGGGACGCTTACCGGCGTCGATCCAGTTCTCTTTGGTGAGCTTGACTTTGCGCAGCAGCTCGACGGCATCGACATCGCGCTTGGTCAGTGCATTGGGACTGGCCTGTATGCAGAAGGTGAGCACAACATCAGTGCCGTTGGGATTCCAGACCGACTTTTCGACAGCCTTGGGGTTCTGCGCACGGAAGAAATCGACGAGCAGCTCGTCTTCATTCGCCTGTGCGCGGCGGAAGTAGCGCTTGGCGTGGTGGGGGTGGATGCCCGACGACGTGCCGAGGATGCTGCTCGTGGTGCCGGCCGGCTTGACGCAGGTGGTGCGGGCCGCCGGATTGATACCGATGCGCTTGGCCACCTGAGCGTTGACCTCAAGGATGAGCGCAGCCATCTCACGTTGCAAGTCGGCATCGAACGCTACGTCAGGGTTCTCCATCATGCCGGTCATTGAGATGCCCAGCAACGCCTCGCGCTTGGCAATGCGTGTGCTGACCTCGCCGAGGTAGCCGAAGTCAGTATAGTCGGCCTGCAGGGTGCCGAGGATCGCTGCCGCCCGGCAGGCGGCTTCAAACTTCTCCTTGTTGTCCACGATCCCCATGTTGATTTCGCAGAGGTTGCAGAAGGCGAAGCCCGATACGCCATCGATCTGCGGATAGAGACCGATCTCAGCGCACGGATTAAAGGTCATGTCCAGATGGTCGGTCCAGACAAAGCCCGGCTCGCCGAACTCTTTGACCGATTTCATGAGTTTGGCGAACTGCTCGCGCGGGGTTTTGTCGCGCAGCAGCATGGCGGAGTTGTTCGAGCGTGCGCGTTGCGGATTCTCGGTAAACCAATTGCCGGTCTTGGCGGTTGCCATCTCGTCGTCTTCCGGCGAGAAGAGACAGATCGTGGCGCTGCGGCGCACACCTCCCGAGAGCACGGCGTCGGAAGCGTGCATCAAGATGTCGTAAGCATCTATCGCCCGCAGGCGCGTGTGGCCTTCGGCCAGACACTTGTCAAGCAACTCGCGGATCTTTTCCAGACTGCGGCGCAGCGGCTCAGGCCCCGGTGCGCGGCCCATGCCGGATGAGATCGGGCGTCCTTTGGGACGGATCTGCGTGTAGTCGAACTGCACGGTCGTACCTGCATACTCCGGGAAAGGTTGGCGCGTGGAGAAGTAGCTGGAGAGCAGCACGCCCAAAGCGTCAGCCCACCCCTCGATCGTGTCCGGTATCACGTAGGTGGCATTCGCGGCGCCGGGCTTGGCGATGCCCGGGAGTTTGGTGATGTGATGCGTCTGCACCGAGAAACCCACACCGCAGCCGCATAACAACAGCCACAGCGCCTCTTGGAAGAATCG
>JAKJHA010000150.1 GCA_022704125.1 Verrucomicrobiota bacterium
GACAGAGCGCGGTCATAGACCGAGACCTCGTCCGTGGCTCCGGAAAGCACAAGATTGGCATTGCCGGTGCGTCCACCGATGCAGAAGTCGCCGGGGGTCGGGAAGCCGCCGGCGGACAGGGCCAGCGTCTGGAAAAACACGCCGTCGCGGTAGATCCGAAGGCTCCCGTTTGAAGGCTCGTACGCGAAGGCGAAATGGTGCCATGCTCCGACGGCATAGAGAGAATCGGATGTGTTGTGATACCGGAGCGTGCCCTGGGCGTCGCGAGCATAGATGCGAAAATATCCGTAATTAGAACTCAGTTTGACGACGGCGAACTGCGCCCCGCCAGCGTCATACCATCCCGCAATCACCTGCTCGCCCGAATACGAGTCAATGCGAGCCCAGAATTCGACTGTAAATCCGTTGGTGGAGGCACCGACATCCAGCCCGCCGCCGGTACGGGCGAGCATCATGCCGGTGGCGTTGTGCGCAAAGCCCGTGCCGACGACACTCTGGGTATAGCAGACCGCGCCGACGGGAGAGGCGTCGAAACCGCTGACGACTTCGCGGCCCGTACCTTCGGCAGGCCAGTGTGCCCGCAGGCCCGCAGGCGGCAGGCAGAAATCGGCGGCGCAGGCCACCGTGACCCGCGCGGTATCGCGCGCACCCGCCACACCGTCGTCGGCCGACAGTTCTAGGATGTAGACACCGGGGGCGCTGAACGACACGGCGGTGTCCGGCGCGGCAGGGTCGGCAAACGCGGCATGGCCGGGACCGGAAAGCAGTCGCCACCTGGTTCGCAGCACACTGGCCAGAGGCAGACCGTCATCGCTGACGAAACCTTGTATGTCGAGAACATCATTTGTCGAATGAAGAGCCTTATCGGCACCGGCGTCGACAAACGGCGCCGCATTCGCGCCAAATGCCCCCATGCCAGAACCGCTGAGCTGCGCCAACCCCCAAATTTCATCTGCTCTCAAAGGCCGGTCAAAGACTCCCACCTCATCCAGGGAACCGTTCAGAGGCAGCGTTCCGTCCGGACGGTTCCCAAAACCAAAACCGCCGTCAGTGAGTATCCCGTTGGTTCCGACATTAGAAACGCTATGCCAGATAATCCCGTCGCGAAAAAGCCGCAGCATACCCGACAAGCGGTCATAGCTCAGCGCGAAATGGTGCCTCTGTTCATAATTGAAGGTGTAGTTCGGGGTAGTGAATGTTTGCAGAACCCCTTCAGCATCGCGTAAATATATCTGCATGGCCCTGTAAGATCCAGTTGCCTTGTTGAGCCCGAACTGCAGATTTCCATCCGTCCGATTATTCCAGCAGAAGACACGCTGCGCAGTTGAATTTTCATCAAGCCGCAGAAAAAAACATACAGTAAAGCCGGAATCAGACATGCCCGCATTCAATCCTTCACTGAACGGAGGAATCGCGACCGCACCGCATCCGTTGCTGAACACAAAGCATTGACCGACTGCGCCAGTCCCATACCGAAGCGCGGAAGGTTCTACAGCGTGGCGATTAGCGATCGCATCCAGCGCATTGCCTTCGCCGCGCCACAAGGAAATAAGACCGGAAGGGGACGTAACGAACGAGGGCTCATCGACAAAAACAGACACGGTGCGCGAGCGCTCGTAAAGGAGGTCTTGCCCGTAAAAAGTCCGGCCAGTAAGTTCAAGCGGGTAAAACCCGGGCCCGGAGAAAACCGCATCCGTGACCGCCGAGGCCGGGTTGTCGAACACCACCTGACCGGGGCCCGAAAGCATGCTCCATTCGGCAGTGACGGGAAACAGCGCAGACCCGAACCCGAAATGCACACGGCCTAGCAATGATGCGGACGTTTCCACGTTCGGCAGAACCACAGTAGGCCCCGCATGAACCTCCAGCGCGTCAGGACCTAAACGGCAGAACGAGCGCGAAAGACTCCCGTAAAGTGCGTGAAGATCTTCCGACGAGGCCGCAAAGAAATAATCGCCCCGCGAGCTAGCGACAGCGGACATCAGCGTCTCGTCCGTGCCTTTGCAAAGTCCCACCGAGATGATTTGGATGCCTGATGCCTGCGCCGCCTGAGCGGCGGCGATGACCGCTCCCGTCGTGCTGAGCGAACCATCGGCCCCTCCGTCGGACAAAAGCAGGATGACCCACTGCGCACTCGGTCGCCCCTCGGCCAGAAGATGATTTGCAGCGACGGCAATTCCTTTGTCGATTGCCGTGCCAGAGCCGCAGGCAGCGGGGGCCTGTGGGATGGCGGAGGTCACGGCAACATAATCAAAGGTAAGCGGCTGAACCACGACGCCTTCGCTGCAGAACGGAACCACAGCGGCGCGATCGTGCGGCAACAAGCGTTTCGCGAAGAGATTCGCGGCGTGGATTCCATTATTAATTCGATCTATATTGTCGCCGTACATGGAGCCTGAGTGGTCGATCACAAGAACGACATCCATCGGCACGAGAATCTCGGGAAAGGTGACTTCGACGCATATTTCATCGTAGGCGATCTGTATGCCGTCCGAAACAGAGAGCCGCAGAGTGTATTCCCCGAGTTCATAGAAACGCACCGAGGGAGTCAGCGTGTCGGCGTTCTCGATGAACACGCGGGCGTGGCCGGAGACTTCGGTCCAGGAAAAGGTCAGGGCGTTCGTGCCGGCATTTCCGACCGCGCCTTGCAATTGAGCCATGGCCAGCGGCAGATGTACGACCTGATTGGTTCCGGCATCGACGCTCAACGGCAAGCCGCTGCCGTCGTCAACAACCGCGACGGTCATGCTGTCTTCTGAACCCAGCTCTCCGTCATCCGCCCGCAGGGCCAGCTCGTAGACGCCGGGTGCCGAGAAGTAGACGGCAGGGGAAAGCGATGAGGCATTGTCGATGATAGCCGCGACCGGACCGGAGACCATCCGCCATTCGGACGTCAGGGAGCCTCCTGCCGGCCGACCGTCGTCCGTGACCGAGCCTGAGAGTATGACGCCGGCAAGTTCGACGGCGCACAAGGCGACCGCATCGAAGAACACGTCGTTGGCGGCGTCGATGCCGGAGTTTTCGGCCCGCAACCGGATACGGACGGCGCGGGTTCCCGCAGGCGCCACACGGGTATCGGCCAGCAGACCCCAGCTTGAGGAGATCGGAGTCGGCGAGATGTCGGTGACGGCCAGGAGCGCTCCGTTGAAATCCCTGTATTCAACCGTGATACGAGGCGCATCATAGCGGATCTGCTCTTTCACGCGATAATGCGTGGAAAACTCGAAAAGCTGGCGGTTGTCGTCTATGGTGTCGGCAAAGAGGGAAACGTCGACATCCTGCCAAAGCTCGGAGGCGGCGCAAACTCCCGGGCGCAACATGCGGACGCCTTCGGCAGCGGCGAATCCCGCGCTGTTTGACGCGACTGTCTGCCATGCCGTTCCCAGCGCGTTCCAGCCCGGCACCACCCCGTTCGTTGCAGCGGTTTCACCGCCGGGGTTGACAACCAGGTTCGCGGTACGCACAAGGTTGAAGTCCAGTGTGTGATCCGATCCCGCGTCCACGACCGGCGCGAGGTTCGTCGCCGCGCCAAAACGAACTGCCACTTCATCGGGCACCGTGTTCTCACCGTCGCTGGCGGTCAGCCGGAACACATATTCGCCTTCGGCCGTGACAGTCACGGGCGAGACCGCTTTGTCAGGAGACTCAAACGCGGCTTCGCCCGGCCCGGAAAGCAGCGTCCATGCTATCCAAGAATCCCCGTTGAGCGGCAGGCCGTCGTCGATCACCTGTCCCCGCAGCAACGCGAGCAAGCCTGCGACCATTTCAAAATCATCGCCGGCATTCACCTGCGGCGGCTGGTTGGCGAGCGTTACAGTAACCGTAGTATCAGAAAACGCACTAAGTTCCCCATCTGAAGCAGTCAACCGAAAAGTATACAAACCCGCTACTGGAAATGAAACCACAGGTTGTGCTAGTGAACCATCCGAGATGACAGCGGTCCCCAATCCTCCTGTTTGCTCCCAGAGTAGCGTTACTGTACCCGACACAGGAAGTCCGTCATCCTCAACCATCCCCAAAAGTTTGCAGGATTTATAAAGGGCAATCTCTTGAGCGGGTCCCGCATAAACGGTGGGCGGACGGTTCGGTATTGGTAACACGATCACTGCGAGTGTATCGGAGGTCGAAAGTTCGCCGTCGAAGGCGGTTAGCTGAAGCGTGAAAGAGCCCGTCGCGGTAAACCGTACAGCGGTCATAGGATCGGAGCTATCGTCCATTTCAACGGCTGCGGCATCGCCGGAGACGACAGACCACTGTGTAGAAAGCATACTTGGGACAGGCTGACCATCATCAGCAACACAACCCTGCAAAGATATACGAGCACCGACAACAATTTCAAAATCTGCGCCAGCCTCGACCTCAGGTGCTGCATTGGGAAGCTGAACCAGCACACTCATTTCGTCATACGTGGCAGCCGCGCCGTCGGCAGCGGTCAGTCTCAGCACATACGAGCCAATCTCGCCAAAAGCGACCGAAGTATTCGTAAGTGATGAATCACCGAAGGAAACAACATCGGCATCACCAACCACTACACGCCAACGCACATTCAGCGTCGACGGATCAGGCTTGCCGTCGTCCGAGACAAACCCGGCCAGCGTCAGCGCCCCGACCGCATCCAGCACGCGGTCGGGGCCGGCCGTGACAAAGGGCGGTTGGTTGGATGGAGCCACGACCGTGACCGAAACCGTGTCATGCGCTGTCAAAGTGCCGTCTGAACCATTCAGGCGCAAAGTATATTCGCCGCCGGCCAGGAAAGCGGCTGTGGTGTTTGTCACGGCGGGATTGTCGAAGGTGACGTGCGCGGCGCTGCCGGAAGCGACTTCCCATAGAGTCACGAGCTGAGGCGGAACAGGCTGTCCGTCGTCACCGGCCCATCCCGAGAGTTGTACAGATCCGTTGACCGGCAGGATGATGTCCGTTCCCGCATGGACAATCGGCGGATGGTTGACTGGACCTCCGCCTGAAACCTGTCCGGCAAACGGGAAATTATGGAACTCGAACCCGATCGAGGTGGTCACGTCGCCGCCGAAGACCGCCGTACCGTTGATCGCCCCGCCGCTGAGCGCGGCTGAGGCGAAAGGTGCCAGCACCGAACCTGGATGCAAAAAACTTTTGGTGGAAACGAAGGCGGCGTCCGCATAGTTGTAGAGCACGCTCCGCTGGTCGACACCGACAAGGGCAATGCTGCAGTTGGTGATGGCGATCGGGCTGCCATGGATATTAACCAGAACCGTGGCTCCGGCAGGAGCGTCGATAACGGTCTGGGAAGACTGCATATTCCAATCAGCCGCATTCACGTTGAACACGTTCAGGGCTGCGTTGGTGGCTGTCAGAAAGCGTTGCCACGGGCTTGAGAAACTTTTGGCAGTGACACCGCTGTCGGGCATGGCGGCCATATTCGCGCTGATGGCGCAGAGACGGGAAAAAGCTGCGCCCAAGACGCCCCGCCGCCGCCTCTGGACACATTGCCGGAGGCATCAAAGGCCACCGGCGTAATTTGCGTGACGACATTGCCGTCCGGCATCCATCGGTAAGGCCCGTAACGCGTGCCGCCGTAAACGATATTGCCGTTCACACCGAACCAGCCGTCGATGAGATCGCCGCCGACGATCAGAATGTCGGTCTCCGCATTGGTGTAAACGGGCAGCGGCAGGCCGTACACCGGCTGGCCGACGCTGTATCCGATCGTGAAAGTGGCGGTGCCGCCCACGGCCAGGCGGTATTCGCAATCGCCGCCTGCGGCAGAGAGATCGCCAAAGATGAGAGCGTTGAAATTCGTTGCCAAGGTCTCCCATCCTGCTGCTTCCGGCACGGCAGGAGTGCCGGGAGGCTCGTCACCGAATAATGCGCAGGCGGAACAGGCCATGACGGCAAGCGCACGCGCCGAAATATCTGTCATGGAGCGAAGCCTGAATCTTTGCAGGCGCGAAAAGACTACATGTATCATCGCGGTGTCTCCTGAAATGCAGCGGTTTCAATACGTTCTTTAAACGTCTGGCAGATCTTTAGCGCACATCAGTTTTAGGCGCATGCCGATCTGATGTTGCGACTTGAAAGATTGGCTGCGACCCGTATGAATTGTTGACAAGTTAACAAATCGGATTGTTGCGCACAAGCGATTCCGTAATCGATTCCGTAATCGGGTAACTTTCAACGCTCAACTTTCAACGTTCAACTCTCAAGTTATGGACGAGTGGGGTTTGACATTATATTCGTACAATGCGGCAAAAATGAGAATTGCTGACATCCCAGAAATTTCGTCGCAGTAAATTCACACTTTCTTCTACACAGTCCCTTGTGATATTGCTAACGGCATGGATCGGGCATCCAACCTCC
>JAKJHA010000005.1 GCA_022704125.1 Verrucomicrobiota bacterium
CAGCAACCGCTGCGCCTCTTCGTCAGAAAATCCTGCAAAATCCCTTGCGTGCAGGCGTGGCACGGGCATCCTGCCCGTGTTTCATGGGCGGGACGCCCATGTCACGAGGGGGTTTTGCAAGAACCTCGAGAAATCAAATTTTGAAAATTGAAATGAAACTTTCTTCTGACACAACGGGAGGGGGTACAGCAAAAGCGCACCATTGAAAAGGGACAAAAAAAGGGTGGGCGGTGTCCCAAGGAGGTCACAGCGCTACGGATAACCGCATTGACGTGTATTTACACAAGACCTGACGCCTCGGAACAAAAGACCTCGAACCGATATCTGGTCTTCGGGATCGCCGCCCACCGCCCCCTCTTATACCAAAACCCGTGATGCGAATCAAGGGCGATTTGAAATTTGAAATTTGAAAAATCCCAAATCCCAAATCTCGAATCTCCCAAGGGTACCCCAATCCGTGCTACAATGCTCGTTTCAGTAAAGGAAGTCCCATATGCCTGAGTTGCCTGAAGTCGAGACGGTTGTGCGCGATCTGCGCGCGCATGGTCTGCCGGGTTCCGTAATCCGGAGCGTCGCCGTGCGCTGGCCGCGCACCATCGCCGAGTTGCCGCCCGACGCTTTTTGCCGCGCGCTGGCCGGAAAAACCATCACCACAGTCACGCGCCGCGCTAAATTCATCGTCTTGAATCTTGATTCCGGCGACCGCCTGTTGATCCACCTGCGCATGACCGGCAAACTGCGATTCGCGGCGCCCGGCGAACGCCCGGGACCGCACGACCATGTGAGCCTCCATCTGACCGACGGACGGGAACTCATCTTCAATGACACGCGGAAATTCGGGCGCTTCCGGCTGACGCAACCCGGCGACGATCCGTTTGCCACGCTCGGCCCGGAACCGCTGGAAGCGGACTTCACGCCGACGCTATTCAAGCAGCGCCTGAAAGGCAAGACGCGCCAGATCAAGCCGTTGCTACTCGATCAGACCACGGTGGCGGGGCTGGGCAATATCTACGTGGACGAAGCACTATGGCAGGCGCGCATCCATCCAGAACGCCGCGCCGACACCCTCACCGCCGCCGAAATCCGTCACTTGCACGCGGCGATACGCACGGTCTTGCAACGCGCGATCGACAACGCCGGCACCACGCTCGGCAGCGGCGAGGCGAACTTCTACAGCGTCGCCGGACGTCGCGGCCGCAACGCCGACGCGCTCAAGGTCTTTCGCCGCGACGGCATGCCCTGTCCGCGCTGCGGCACCGTGATCGACCGCATTGTCGTTGCCCAGCGCGGCACACATTTCTGTCCGCGCTGTCAAAAGTGCCCCTAGTGGATCACAAAAGGCACGCACTGCGTGACAGCCAGCGGTTTTCGCTTGGCATCGTCTTGCCTGATGCAACCCAACACGAGCACCCCGGTGGCACCGGGCTTCAACACGGCGGGATCGCATTTCAAAAGAACGGCGGCACGCTCCTGCTTGTTGGTGCGCTGCACGCCCTCCACGGTAAATCCGCGCGGCGGATAGATCACTACCGGCTCGTAAAGCCCGCCCAGATGCGTGGCCAGGCTGGAACTGAACAGCGTCAAACGAAGCGCTTCCGCAGACGGCACGACCAGCGGCTTTTTCGGTGCTATGTTGATCCGCAACGGATTCAGCCCGGCATTTGACCGCGCCATCGGTTCGGCAAAGACCTGTTCATGCTCGGCATCCGCAACGCGGTACCGGCGGGCCGGCAACACCGCCCTTTTCACCGTTTGTCCGCCCACCTCGGCCGTGGCCGTCAGCGCCAGCCCAAAGACAACACGCGGAAAGCGCACCCCATCGGTAGAGACCGTGAGCACACCCTCGGTCGCATCGGCAGGAATCACACCGCCTTCACTCGCGATGCTGAGCGGCGGAAAATCGAGCGCGACACGGACCTCGCCCGCAAACCCATTGATTCTCTGCACATGCAGGTTCACCAGCGTGCTACCGTCCGCCGGGATATTCAGCGAAGCGGGTGTCATCGTCACCCTGAAATCAGGCGCGGCAGACTCGGCATCCAGCGCGAACTGAAGGCCCGGCACGACGCAGGCACCCTCGGTGATCGTTTGTAGACAGAGCGCGCTATTCTTACCGCCGGTGAAGAGGCGGACTCTTTTGCGTGGCAGATTGACTCCCTCCAAACGGACATTCAGGCTCTCACCCTCAGCCGCGCGCACCGGCGTAAAGCTCGTAATCAGCGGCAACTCCCCTACCCGAATCCGGTAGACACAGTCGTCGCCCGACCGCGTCGGCACGGCGGAACTCACCGCCAGCGTATACGTGCCGTCTTGCGGCACCTCGAACACGGCAACCGGCGCACGGTCAGCCGCATACACGGAAACACCTTCGCAAGGCTTGCCGGTCGCATCGCAAAACGTCAGAGACGGCAAGAAGCCCGTCGGCGGCAGAGTTTCCGGTTGCGTCACAGCAACGATCACCATGCCTTGCCGCGCTTCAAACCGATACCGGTCCGCCGCTTCGTGTGCCACCCGGCCATTCACACAGACCGGAAAAGACGACAATGTGTACTCACCGGCTTCTGTCCGATTCGTGGTCGGCTCGCTCACCTCCGGCAGTTCCGCCTGAACTTCGAACCCGACCGGCTCGCTCAGTCGATAGGGCGCACTGGCGCACAGGGCGCGCACACCCAGCGCGGCGTCCTTATCAACCACCACCCTAAAGCGCAAACGGTTCGGCACCACGGTTGAAACGGGACGCCCCTTCTTGTTCAGCGTCTCCGTTCTGACCGGGCCGAGAAAAGTCAGTTTGACTCCTTCACCACTGGCGACTGCTTGATTGACGTTCGCCAACGAACTGCCGCCGATCTCGATCTCGCATTCGCTCCCCCGCGCAACGCCCGCCGGATAGACATATTCAAGCGTCGGAGCCCCGAACGAGCACCAGACCATGCACCCGATCATCCCTCCGACCAGCATCTGCCATCGCATCATGCGAAATCCCCCTATCACGGGCAAAACCCGTGACCCAAGTTAATTAGTGCATTAGTGCATTAGTGCATTAGTTTGTCTGGGAGCAAGCCCGATGGCGGGATTTGCCGCTTCGCCGCGAAAAGACAGAGCAGCGCTTTTACACTCAAGATTGCGACCACTGGGTGGTCGCAATAAGAAGAAAAACGCTCAACCACCACAATTCACGCACTAATGAATTAATGGATCCTGCCACTCCAGACGAATTTACCGGATCCCTGCTCGCGCGTCTCCCCATTCGGCAGGATGACGGTCGCGGAGGTGTTCGCGGGTATTTCCGCCCGGAAGTGCCAAGTGCCGTTTTTGTCGAACTCCCAAGAACTTTTGATCGCCCCGTACGGTGACTCGAAGGTCGCGTTTACGTTGCCGATACGCTTGTCCGGGATCGGTGCCAGAATGAAGTGCTTCCAACCGGGGGACTTCGGATCAAGCCGGATTCCGGCCATGGTGCCGTACATCCAATCGAGCACAGCCCCGTAGGCGTAGTGGTTGAAGCTGTTCATGCCCGCCCGGCCGAAACCATCCGCCTTCGTGTAGGAGTTCCAGCGCTCCCAGATCGTGGTGGCACCCTGCTCGACCGAGTAGAGCCAGCTCGGATTCTTGCGCTGGAGCATGAGCGTGTACGCCGTTTCTGGCGATACGGCATCGTAGGTCAAGGTGTCCATGATGATGGAAGTGCCCAAGAAACCGGTCTGCAGGCAGCCCCCGTGATCTGCGATATTCTTCAGCAACCCTGCGCGCGTCTTGTCGGCGGCCGCGCCTTCTACGAGTCCGAACTTGAGCGCGAACAGCGCCGGTGTCTGCATATCACGGAAGCACTGTTTGATCATGCCGTCCTTCTCAAAGAAGTCGCTCTTGAGATACGCGACGGTGTCTTTCACGATCGCGCGGTACTTCGTCGCAGCTTCGGTCTTGCCCAAAGCTTCGGACATCGCGGCCATCATCTGCGCGTCCCAAAGCAGATAGCAGCCGCCCAGATAGTGCCAATAGTCCAACGCTTCCTTGCGCGGCGCTCTCTTGCCGTCCGCGCCCGTCTCGTAAGCGGGTATCTGGTTCGGGTTGGCGCCGCCGCCGGCGGATTCATAGTTTTCGTACGAAAGCCAATCCGCCCACTGGTGGCCATTGGCGACCGGCGAGTTGAACCGGTTCTTCGCCGTCAACGCCATGTACTTCTCCATCGACTCGAAGTTGTCCGCGACAATGGAGAGGTCGCCGTAGCGCTGCCACATGGTGTACGGGATGATGATACCGGCATCGGCCCAACCGAGCTGCTCCGCCAGATCACCGTATTGCGCTGTCGGCGCGACACCAGTGAAGGAACCGTTATCGTGCTGCGAGTCGCGCATGTCGCGCATGAACTTGTACAGGAAGCCGTAGACATCCGCGCTGCGGCTGGCCGCCGCACAGAACACCTGCGTGTCCGCCGTCCAGCCGAGACGTTCGTCGCGTTGCGGGCAATCCGTCGGCACGGAAAGATAGTTCGAGTACTGCCCCCAGAGGACATTCAAAACCAGCCTGTTTACGTCCGCCACGTCGGTCTCAATCGAACCACACTCCGACCACTTCGGGATCGAGGTCACCGGCACGGAGGCAATCGCCTTGAACACGACATCGCCACTTGCGGTCACGGAAATGTAGCGATAGCCGAAGAACGTGAACTCCGGACGATAGGACTCTTCGCCACTACCGGCGAACGTGTATTTGACCTCTGCGCCGTGCTCCTGCAACTTACGGAGATTGCGACGGTAGACGCTTCCCTCCGGACCGTCGTTACCGCGCTTCTTGAGCCCGTTTTCGTCATTGAGCATCTCTGCGGGTTTCACGCTGAGTTCCGTCCCTGCTGCCGCCGAGAAGGTGAACTCTGGCACCGCAGCGGCGTTCTGACCGAAGTCGACGACAAGTGTTTCGCCCGCAGCGAGTTTCACTGTAGCGTTCGGCTCGTAACGGCGGAGAACCTTCACCTTGCCGTAAGCATCCTCCCCTGCGCCTTCGACCCCGCTCCACACGTAGGTCTCTTTGGGTGCCAGCCGGAGATCCTCGCGCAAGCCAATCGGCGCGCCTTCCATCGGCACGATCACGCCCTTGAACTCGTTGATGGTCTTGACCGGCTTGAACGCCGTGTCCACACCGGTCATCATCCAAGGCGTCTTCACCCGCGCATCATACGTTTCGCCGTCAAATATGCCGGCGGCCTTCACCGGCCCCGCCACCGCGCCAGACCAGCTTGCGTCTGTGCCGAAACGCGCCTTGGAACCGTCCGCGTAACGCATGATCAACTGCGCACGGAACGCGGACTCCTTGCCGCGATAGTGGACGATCTTGTCGCGCCACCAGCCGGCAGAGACCATCGCCGAAAAGACGTTCACGCCATCCGCGCCCTTATCGAGCATGTCGGTGATGTCATAGGTGAACGAGTGGCGCGTCTTGAAGACGTGGGTGAAGCCCGGCTTGAGCACGTCGGGCAACGGCTTGCCATTCACATACGCCTGGAACGCGCCCTGTCCCGTGACGGTCCAGTAGGCCTCCTTCACGGTCTTGCCGTTCGCGATTTTCTTGAAGAAGCACGAGGTCCCAGGCGCAGCGAAATGCGTCTTAGGCACGTTGTTGGAAGTAATGATCTCGCAACCCGGCACAGCGATCCAGTCCGAGCCGTTCCAGTCGTCCGCACGGATCAATCCCGTGATGAACGTCGCCGGTTTCGCTGTGTACGTCCGCCCTTTTTCATCCGTCACTCTAACCGTCCAGCGGTATTTCGTGGCGCTGTCCAGTGCGCGGCCGGAATAGGCGGCCGCATGGGAATCGCCGGTCTCGACCATGCCGGAACTCCAGACCTCGTTGCCGTCAGCCGTGCGGAGCGTGATCGCATACGCCTTCTGGCAGGCGCCCGCACGGCTGCTCTTCATTTGCCAAGAGAACACCGGCTTCACAATGTTCGACGGTTCGTGAAGCCGACATGTCCGCAACCCTTCCACCTGCACAGCGGGGCTCCAGAACCATCCCGCCGCCAGCAACGCCACAGGAACAATCAACAGGTTTATTTTTTTCATTGTTTGACTCCTTCTCTTATCGGCTTAAGGCTCTTACAAACCCCTCGTGACATGGGCGTCCCCCGCCCATGAATCACGGGCAAGATGCCCGTGCCACACCTGCAAGCAGAGGGGTTTACGAAAACCTCGACTTACTTGACACGACCGGTGTAGGCATCGGCGCCGGATCTATCGATCGCGTACTTGAAAAATTTCTCTTCCGCCGCTGCGCGCTCTTTGTCCCAGGGACGCGGCGAGCCGCAAAGCTGCACGGCCCACAGCTTCAGTTCCTTGCGATGCCAATTGACCATGCAGTTCGTGCCCCACGCGCCGCCATGCCCGAACCAAGAGTCCTCCTTGTCCTCCTCCGGCGCGGAGAGTCCGAGCGAATAGCCACCCATGCCCTTCGGACGCGTCGACTTCGCAAGAATCTCCTTCACGGTCTCCTCCTTAAGGATCCGCACGCCATTCTCGCCCACGCCAAGATTCATGAGCATCTTGTAGAACTTGAGCTGGTCGTTCGCGGTCGTCCAGAGTCCCGCGCCAGCCGACGCAAAGACGTTGTCGCCGTTGTAGGGGCGCTGCTGCATATCATTCTGCAGACGGTATTTCGCGGGCGCGTCCTTCACGCAGTCATACATCTCCACCTGCGTCTTGAGCTGTTTGTCGGTCGGCTTGATCGAGGTTGACGTCATGCCGAGCGGATCAAGAACGCGCTCCTTGAGGAAATCTTCCCAGCGCTGCTCGGTGATGACCTCAATGATCGCCGCGCCGATGTCGATACCGGTGTTGGAGTATTGCACTTTCGTGCCGGGCTCGAAGAGCAGCGGGCACGCCGCCGCAATCGCCGCAGTCTGACGCAACGGCGCGCCGCCGGCCCAGCCGCCACCTTTGATGTTGCCCTGTTTCGCGCAAATCTCGAACGGGAAGCCACCGGTGTGGTTCATAACCATGCGCACGGTAAGCGCATTTTTCGCTTTGACCAGCCTCTTCACGCCGTTACTGTTGGATTCGAGAACCCAGAGTTCCTTAAATTCCGGCAGATATTTCGAAACGGGATCATCCAGCGAAAGCTTGCCCTCCTCGACGAGAATCGCGATCGTCACGCCGCAGAAGCCCTTCGTCTGCGAACACTGCATAAAAACGTCGTCCATCGTGATCGGCCGTTTCGCCGCGACATCAGCGTAGCCGATGCAGGTGGTTTCCTGCACGCCGTCCTTGTAAAAGACATTGATCGCGCCCGGGAGTTGTCCGTTCTCAACAAAGGGAGCGAGCGCATCCTTCGCGAAAGTCGTCCCCGAATCTTTCGGCCCGTCACAGACCGTACAGCACCCCGAAATGATCGCCGCCCCGGCGATGAAAACCATCATCAGTTTCTTCATACTCAGCTAACGCCTCCTTCTTGCGTGAATGTGGATTAGGTTATGGTATGCTTTTTGGGAGAGAAATCAAGCGTAACGTCTGTTACTTATTGACTCGCATCAACCCGAACAGCAAAATGGCGACCTGTCATGAGAACCACATACTCCAACAAATGCTTGGAACGGCGCGCTGTACGATCTGGGTGGATCATATTGGGAACGGCGGGAGTGTTTTTTGTTTTGTGTCTGGCGGCTGAACTTAAAATTTTGGTCGACTTCTCCCGCATCATGGAGCCGTTTTTCGAGGCCGGTGACCTGAAGTTTTACAAGTCGACTTGGTTGGAGTATGGCATGCGTAGAAGCTTGAGCGTCATTCCCCGGGTATTGGTTGGCAGTAGCGCCCTCTGGTTGGGATGCGCGATTATTCGCAAGAAGGTCCATACACGGATAGTAGGATGGGGTGTATGTGCGCTGTTCTTTTTCATCGGCGAGTTTCTTTTCGGTATCCTGATAAGCTCGGCGTATGGTTATTTCAACGTGCTGTTACGATCACGCAGTGGATCGTAATGCCGAGAGTAAAAGCCAAATCCCGCGTTTGGGGTTGACGCCTCTCCCCTCAGCATCGCACAATGACAAGCGCCGGAAGGATGATCTCAGGTTCCCTCGCAGAGCACCGGGAGGGACGAGCGTCGCTCGTCCGCGGGCAAGCAGACGCTTGCCCCTCCCTGCGCTTCACAAGCCCGAAGGCAAGAGCTGGAGGGTAGCATCTGGGTGGTGCGCAAAGATGGAAAACTTTGTGGCCTTCGTGGCCTTTGTGTGAGGTTGAATGGGGTTGCGGGCTCCGCCCGCGCTAGCCTTGGAAGGAGAGGCAAATGAAAAAACGACTGATGATTGTAGTTGCGGCGTGTGCCTGTGTGTGCGCCGCTCTGGCCGAGACTGTTTTTTGGAAAGATGCGTCGCCGGTGACCCTCGACGCGACCAAGACCTTCGAACTGCGCATCGACAAGGCTGCCAAGACGGGTGACGTGTCGCTCTTGATCGCGCTCAGTGCGCCGGTGGACGACACGTTCTGTCCGACGGTAACACTCAACGGCGTGCCCGCCATCGAAGAAACACATGCCCCGCTGGCGACTTGGCTGCCCGGCTTCGATGCCACCCCTATCCGCTCCCCGCGGGAGACCCGTGAAATCCAGGCCGGCTACCGGTACGCCTTCCCCCTGTCAGCACTGAAAGCAGGCGGCAACACCGTCGCGCTCGGTCCCGCTGTCGGATCGCCCAAACTGCACGCGCTCGCGCTTGATGTAGACCCGACCGGTGAGATCGTCGTAGAAAACGACGACTTCCGCCTCGTCGTGGGCAAAGATGCGTGCGTGAAATCCCTCATCGTGAAAAAAACGAACGAAGAGTGCGCAGACGCAGGCATGCAGTTGCCGCTTTTCACGGTTACGCAGGACAGGCCGTTCCATAACGAGTTCAAGCTGATCCACCCCAACAAACGCACAGTCTGCCCCGCGACGCGTCTGCGGCGGAATGGCGACTTCCTCTACGTCGGCTTCGGCCATAACCTGTACGAGGCGCAGGTGGCGCTCAAAACCGCGCCCGGCTACGTAGCATTCACGCTGATCGGTTTCGCGGTCGACCGCAGGCCGACCTACGACTACCTGCGCATGGATCTCCCCCCCGTCACATCGTTCCGCATCCAATTGCCGGTCAAGAACCGCGCGAATTTCGGCAACTGGCTCAATGCGAGCTGGGACGAGAAGGCGGTCGTGTGCGTGGCTGGCACCTCGCCCCACCCCGACGTTGACCACGAAGTGCGAGCCGGAGCGAAAATCCTCTACGCGGAGGCGATGGCCGGCATCAAATTGCGCGGTGCCAGCGCCGCGCTTCTTGCGGCACCCGGACGCGAGGCGTTTCTCGACGCGATGGACACGCTCGAACAGGACTTCGGTATGCCGCGCGGCGTGAAGAGCCGACGTTCGCCGGATGTGCAGGAAGCGATCTTCCACCTGAGCGGCCCCTCATTGCCGGGCGACATCGACGAGCTCATCGCCTACGCGCAGCAGGGCGGATTCAAGCTGATGACCATCGGTTACGGGAGCCTGTTCAAAACCGTGGGGAGCTGGGGACTGTGCGGCAACTACGATTGGCGGGACTCCTTCCCGAACGGCGAGACCGACCTGAAGGCGATGCTCGACAAAATCAAGGCGGCGGGACTCAAGGCCGGTTTCCACACGCTGCACTCGCACATCGGTCTGCAAAGCCGCTACGTGACGCCGGTCGCTGACCCGCGGCTCAACAAAACGCGCCGCTTCACGCTCGCCGCGCCGCTTCACGCCGCGACGAATGATACGGAAATCACGGTGTACGAGCCCACAACCGACGTGGTGATGTACGCCCCCTGCCGCATCCTCCAGTTCGGCGGCGAACTCGTCTCGTACGAGTCCTACACAACGGAACCGCCGTACAAGTTCCTCGGCGTCAAGCGCGGTGCGCATAAAACGCACGTCGTGGCGCATCCGCAGGGCGAGGTGGGCGGCATCCTCGACATCAGCGAATTCGGTGCGCCGATGAGTTGCTACGCCGATCAGAACACCGACTTGCAAGACGAGGTGGCGGCAAAGATCGCTCGCGCCTACAACTGCGGTTTCGAATATGTCTACCTCGATGGCTCAGAGGGCGTGAACCGTCCCTTCAACTACCATGTCGCGAACGCGCAGCTCAGGTACTGGAAGCTGCTCAAGCCCGAGCCCTCTTTCGGTGAAGGCGCCGCCAAGACGCATTTCGGCTGGCACATGCTCGCGGGCGCGAATGCGTTCGATGTCTTCCGGCCCGAAATCTTCAAGGCGAAACTGCGCGAATTCCCGTTCAAGCAAGCGCCGATCACACAGCAGGACATGTCGCGCGTGGACTTCGGCTGGTGGTATTTTTTCAGCCCTTCCGGCGGCGCGCGGCCTACGGTGGGCACCCAAATGGACATGTGGGAATACGGCGCCTCCGTGGCGGCAGCGTGGGACTGCGCGATATCGATTCTCATGCCGACATCGGAGTTGAAGCGCCACCCGCGCGCGGATGACATCCTTGAGATGATGCGGCGCTGGGGCGACTGCCGCAGGCGCGGCCTTTTCAAAGACGAGTGGCGTCCGCGGCTCAAGAACTACGCGCAGGAACACCACCTCATCGTAGACGCCAAAGGCAATTACGATCTCGTCGATTATTCTCAGATCGCTGTCGGCGACGGCCAAAACCCGGTGCGCGCCTTCGTTTTCTCAAAGGACAACGCCACGTGGGTCGTCTACTGGCACGGTTCGGGCGAAGGGCGGTTGCGCCTCCCGATCGTAGCAAGCGCAGCGACCCTCTACGACGATTTCGCCGGTAAGGCTGTCGCGTTCGAGCAGGATGGCGCGTCGATCATTGTACCCGCGACGAAACGCCTCTACCTCAAGACAACGCTCACGCGCGATGCGGTCGAGCGGGCCTTTGCGGCAGCGGCGCTGCTTGGCAAGTAGGATTTACAATCGGAAAAGGAACGTCGACGTGTGGTGGGTGCATGGTTGTTGGCTGCGGCAATTTCGCTGAATGGCAGTTGGGAATTCCGTTTCGAGGAGGGCAAACCTTGCGCGGAAGCGGATCCCGCGTTCGAGGCGACGGATGTCATACAGGTTCCCGGATGTTTTGACGCGATGCCAAAATGGTTCATGAAAAGAGGCACCGGCCTTTATCGTCGGCGTTTCACATTGGAACGTCCGACGCAAAACGCGTGGCTGACAATCGACGGGATGGGACTTTACGGCAGGTTTTGGGTCGATGGCCGCGAGATCGGCACGAATGATTTGCCGTGGAGCCGCGTGAAGTTGCCCATGGGGGCCTTGTCGGCAGGAGAGCATACGGTCGTCGCGGCGATTGACAACCGCTTCGACTGGAACTATCAGAAGCTGGTGCGGACGTATTACGATTTCCATTGCTGGGGCGGATTCTTCCATGGCGTGTCAGTCGAACTCGACAGCCGGACGTTGCGCGTACGAACACGCGACTATCGAACGGGGGAGATCGAGCTTGAGGCAGTGGGCTTCGCCTCCGATGCCTTCGAGGCAGAACTCCTCTTCGACGGTCAACACACAATGTCGGCGGAGTTTCGCGAGGCCAAAACGGTTGTCCGCGTTCCGAACTTCAAACTCTGGTCGCCGGATCATCCCAATCTCCATACGGTTGCGATCAGGTCCACACACGACCAGACGGCGCCGACGTGCGCCGTGCGGTTCGGCATCCGGACGATCGAAGCGCGCAACCGAGGTGTTTACCTGAATGGTGAACGTATCTTCCTCAAGGGCGTAAACCGTCATGAGCAGCAACTGCAACTGGGGGCATCGACACCCGAAGGATTCATGTTGGCGGACATCCAGAATCTAAAGGCGATGGGCGGGAACTTCATCCGCGGTGCACACTATCCGCAGTCGCAACGGTTTCTTGAGTTGTGTGACGAATGTGGTGTGATGGTCTGGGAAGAATCGCTCGGCTGGGGCAATGGCCAACGGTACACCATGCAGAACGGGATCAATGAACTGGAGGACTTGAAATTCATCGAGCTTCAGCTTCGTCAGACGAAGCTCATGGTCAGGAACAGCTTTAATCACCCTTCGGTGATCATCTTTGCGTTCCTGAATGAACAGAACTCGGCGCTGCCGTCGGCCAAGGCGTTGACCGACAGGTTGATCGCGACGATCCGCGAAGAGGATTCAGGACGGCTCATCACCTTCGCCTGCAACATCACCGAGAAGGACATCTGTCACGAGAACACCGATATTATCGCGTTCAATACCTGTCCGGGAACGATCAACGGCTACCCAGGGGAGGCGGCCGAGCTTCGTGAGAAAATATTCAACATGAAGGGCTACGGCATCAACTGGGTCACAGCGCACTTCCGCCAAAAGTATCCCGACAAGACGATTATGATCTCGGAGATCGGTGTTGCCGGCGATTACGGCTCGTTTGATCCTTCAGCCCCGATCCGCAGCGAGGACTTTCAGGTCGAACACAACCGACTGGTCGCAGAGGCCGTGTATGGGAACGCCGATATCGCCGGACTTTGTTACTGGCAGTTCTTCGATACGCGCACCAGTGGGCGTGACTGCCTTGGCAGCGGAAAAAAACCGAATGCCATGAGCCGTGCCGGACTCTTCAACTGGTACCGTCAGCCCAAGCGTACGGTCGGCATGATTTCCGAGTGGTTCAGGAATGCCGTCCCTGAAAATCTGAAAACGCCATCGAAATAAGATAGCGAACGTCACACGCTGAGGACTATTTCACGCCTGCGCCGAGAGCACGCGCCTCCTCGACAAAGTCGGTTTCCAACTTCACGTTATCGATGTAGTACACGCCCTTGCAATTCGCGACGCTGATGAATCCGAGCCAGGTGACGCTGCGTGTCTCGGGATTGACGAATTTCAAGCCTGAAAAATGTTTGGGTTCCGCGCCCGGAGTCGTCACCGTGAGCTGCCAAGTGCCGTCGGTCTTAGAGCCGAAGCCCGCGCTGATCTCGATATGCGTCCAGACGCCCAGCGGCAGGGGTAATGGCGGCTGGTCGGCGAAGGTCAGTTGCCCGTTGCGGAACAGCAACTTCGGCCCGATGTAGTAGTGCGGCTTACCCGGCTGTTGACGCCATTCCAAGCTCAGCTCCGCCCCCTGCTCCATGCGGACGTCGAAGGAAAAAGTCGTAATGCCTTCACGATGGTTCGGGGCGTACGAGAAATGCGGATTGAAGCCGTGTTCCAGTCCAGGCGCGTCGGTTATCTTCAACGAGCGCTTGCCGGTTGCGGCGGTCTCTTCGGTCACCTCAATGTTGTCGCCCTTGCCCTCGACTCGAGAATAGGCACGGGAGGGCCGGCTGCCGACATCTGTATGCTCGAAGCCATCATAAAAAGTCACGGGCGGAGGGGGCGGCAGCCCCTGCCACGGTGGCGGCGCGGCAAACGCGCGGGCCTTGGCAATCCAGACGAGGTCGCCGTAGACCCCGGCCCGCGAGGTGTCGAACGGCACAAAGCCGAGGGCCAGCGCGGGAGAATCCGCCTGCAGACAGAAGTCGTTGTTGTCAAAGTCAACGAACTTGGGATCGGCGATGACCGATCCGGCGTCGCGGCCCATTTTTTGCCACTCTTCAAACGAGTGCCCGATAAAACGGATGGGCTCGCCGGACGGCTCCCAGTATAGATTGTTCTGTAGCTTGAGCCGGTCCCCAAACTCGGGAGAGTGCAGGACGCGCCCGTCACACCCGCAGATGATGTTCTTCTCGATCGTGACCGAATGGTGCGTCTCTCCCTTGAAGTGCATGCAGAATGTCACCGGGCCGCTGGGAGTCCCCTTGTCGCGGGGTCTGGAGACGAAGATATTGTTGCGCACGATGTTGTCCTTGCCGCTACCTATCTTGTAGCCGCCGTCGCGCACGTTGTAAACCAGATTGCTCTCGATGCGCATGTAGGAAACACTGTTGTCGGTGAACACGCCGTGCATGCCGGCATTTCCGTCACCGGCGAAATCATGGAAGACGTTGCCGCACACTACCGTGCCGGGCGCCTCGCCAAGCGCGTAGACGCCGCCCATATCAGCCAGCACATCCCATCCCAAATGGTGAATCCGGTTATACGAGATCGTGTTGCGTTTTGACGGGACATCACCGTAGCCCCAATGCCAGCCGACAGAAATACCGGAATAAGGCATCCCCGCGATATCGTTGTGCGTGATCTGGTTGTCGCCGCTGTGCCCGACAAGGATGCCCACAGCGTCCGGCCACACGCGCCCGGCATAGCGGATGATGTTGTTGTCGATGCGGCAGTGGCTAGTCAGTTGTCCGGCATCGCTCGGCCTATGCGCAGTCGGCCCCAACCGCACGCCGCCAGCACCGAGATCCTCCAGCAGGCAACGCTCCACGGCACAGTCGCGGCATCCATCCCGGAACCAGATCCCGTAGGTGCCGGTCCGCCGGATCGAGCAGTCGGCGAAGACAATGTTGCGCGCGTAATCCGCCATCACGACGGCGTCGACGCGAGCGGCGGCCTGCCCTGGCCACATGCCTTCCTGCGGCATGAGATAGGCGGCGTACTCAAAGGTCAGTCCTTGGAACAGGATGTTTTCAACCCGCGCACCCCCTGCCTTGCCGGCGAGGCGGAGAAGGGTTTCCGGCACCGGCGCCACGACCTCCGCCTTGGCCATGTCCTCGCCGGGGCGCGGCATGTAGAAGAGTGTGCCGTCGCGATCAAGGAACCACTCGCCCGGCGCGTCCAGTGCTTCGCGGAAGTTACTCAAATAGTAACGCTCCCGATGCGTGTAGCGTCCGAACCCCGACTTGTAGCTGCCTGTCAGCAGAACCAGACAGTGCTCTGGATCTATGCTCACAACACGGTGCCGCGAAACATCCCAGGAGTGGTACGCCGAAACCACGACATCGCGCAATCGTTCCGGCGGCAACTTTAACAGCGGCGCGATGTCTTTGGAATGCGCCAAAAACGCGCGGTCGCCGATCGGCCCGGATTCTCCCGTCCTGGGGTCGATGCCGGTCTTCACGGTGCTTTCGATGTAGGCGTAGTGCCCGTTCGGCGTGCGGGCCGGCACAGCGAGACAGCCGTTGACGTAGAGCTGCTCGATGCGCCACTTGCCGTCGCGGACGTCCGGTACCGTCGTCTTCCAGACACCGTCCCCGCAAGGCTCGAACCCAGTGATGCGCCGTCCGCCGCTAATCACCGGCGTTGCACCGGGTGCAGCCGCGTAAGTGATGCGACCGCCGACACGTCCCGAATCCTCCGGCGAAAATTCGACAGGCTCCACAATGGAATACATGCCGTTGCGGAGAAGGACGAGGATGTCGCGGTCCGGCTCCGCCTGACGCAGCGCACGCACGGCATCACGCGCCCGCGCCAACGTGGCGAACGGACGCTCCTTGGTGCCGGGATCGGAGTCCTTGCCGTTCGGCGCAACCCAGAAGTCGGCTTGCGCCTCACAGAACAACGTCACGCTGGACTTTCCACAGATGATCGCATTGTTGGCGACCCGGCTGGTCTTCTGGATGGACTGCAATCCCTTGTTGTTAGTGTGCGGCACAAAATAAGAACAGGAGGACGAGACATCAAGCCGCAACACATCGCCGGGGCTGATCCGGAAGGCGTGATCTGAAAAACAGAAATCCACCGCCTTCTCCGTGCCCGGCGTATAGTCCGGCGTAGCGTAACACAACGACGTGATGTCGTCGCGAAGCGGATAGGCTACGCCGTCCTTAACCAAACTCAGGCGCACATAGAAACAGGTGTCCTCGCAGTCGGACGTGCAGACGAGCCGGGCGGTCATGCGTCCGCGCACATCTAACTCCTGTGTGAACGGCTTCGAAAGAAAACTGATAACGTCAGGCCGGAAATTCGGCGGATCCTGCACGGGCATGCCCCCGAAGTTCAGACAGAGCCCGCCCTTAAAGGGAACGGGATTCTTGGGGTCGTAGACATAGGAGATGGCGGCAGGCGTCCCCGGCTGCGCATCCAGTGTTCTGTTGTTCAGATAGAACGTGTGCGGAACGGGGCCGTTGACCAGTTTGTCCGTGTGGTGCCAGGCATTTTCATAAAGCGCATAATAACTGGTTTTCCCCGGCTGGATGAAAGTGAGCGGCGTCCCTTTCCGGATATGATCAAACCACTGGATGGTGCTGTTGGGGCAAACCATAGCCAGCGATCCTTCAGGAAACTCGACTGGCATGCTATCCTTTTTACTGTACTTCACCAGATTGTTGCCGCCGTGGTCGTACGCGCCGACGACCAACGCGCACCGGGCG
The DNA here is from genome assembly GCA_022704125.1 of Verrucomicrobiota bacterium. Lineage (GTDB taxonomy): Bacteria > Verrucomicrobiota > Kiritimatiellia > RFP12 > UBA1067 > DUPH01. The sequence goes on from JAKJHA010000005.1 coordinate 16,206, forward strand.
CGTTGCGCCGCAGGCATTCTGGCCCACATGTCGAAAATGCCGCCGGTGTAGATGTCGTACATACCGGTTGTCAGCAAAATGGGGAAGGAGGCTTTGGTGACCGCCTCGTAGGAGTCGTAGCCGCCCTCGACGGTCTTCCAGAACGGATCATCTTCGCGGGGATGCGCGAACACCGAGTCGAGCCACGGCACCGCCTCGCCGAAGTAACGCTTGGAAAAATCGCAGAGCGGCAAGTCGCAGAATGACACGGAGCGGTCGCGTTGCAACTGCGTGTTCTTTTTCTTGTAGCCGCCGATGAACCAGTTGCCATGCAGCCCGATCTTAAAAAAACCGTTCCGATAGACGATGTTGTACCGGTTGCAGTCCTGAACCGCCAAGACAGCACCTTTGATATCCGGCGGGTTGGTGTCGATATACAGGAAGTGAACGCTGGACAAATAGCTTCCGCCGTTCAAAAAAATCTCGCCGTTGTAAAAGGGCAGCTTCCGTATCCATTCCAGAAACGCCAGCCCATCCGCGCGTTCCGTAACATAAGGGATCCAGTCGCCCTCGCTGCGTCCGCACCCCCGGCAATGCTGCGTGATCCAGACATAGCTGTCCGGTGTCCACTTCTGGCCGGCGAACGTCTCGGGCTTGACCCGCTCGTCTTTGACATACGGGTTGCGCTGGATGACAATCGGGCACTTCATGCCGTCAGGCGGCACGGCACCATACGTGTACAGTTTCACGCCATCCGGCATGGATACCATCTCTTCGAAATAACGGGCCTTGGCGCCATTAGGACAAACCGTCTCAATCACCTGTACATCCGCACGAAGCAACGGAACCATCGCCAGCAGGCCAACCCCGATCAATAATTTACGCATTTTCCCACCGTCCTTACCATTAACATTGACAGCGTAGACAATACGCCGCGCTTGGCGCGGCGTAGGAGTAAGCCGACCACTTCCTAGTTCGCGGTCCGTTCCCTGCCCGGCGTGCGGTTCGAGGGATACGCCTTCATCTCCGCCGATTTACGGACTGATACGGATCAGGTTGGCATCGCCCTCGACGGATTCTTCCGTCTCGTAGAAGCCAGTGATTTTTTCTCCGGTGTGAGTCCCTATCAAATGAATCATGTCGTGCTCATCCACGTTGGCCGGATTACGGCCCTTCGTGTAGAGGAACCCGCTGGCGGGACCCTCATTCAATGAGAAGAGTCGACCGATATAGTTGTCGCCGAAACCGACAATGTTCGTGACCAAGCCGCGCGAATCGACCTCCAGCCGGATTGGTCGATGGATTATGGCGCCTGGAAACGATGTTTGTGACAAGAGCCCCGTCCAGACCCCCATGCAGCGTGATTCGTCCTGCACGCGGTGGATGACGCCGCCTGTACGGGGGACACTCAGCACGATATGGTCGCGGTCCGCGAAGCCGCCGCGCACTTGGACCTTTTCTTCGTCGGTGATGAAGGTGAGATCGACCACGCCCGTCGTCCCAACGGTAAAGTATCCTGAAGGCGCTCGCGGGATGAAAAACGAGCTTTCGCTGATGATCCCATCCTCCAGAGCGATGAAGTGATTGTGTCCGTGGGACTGGTCGACGATCATCCAAGCACTGCGCATGTCGGCGGGTGTGAAGGATTGACTGACCCGGTAGAACATCGGCACAGATACCATGGTCGAGGTGTTTGTGGTCACGATATTGTCCAGACCGTGCCAGTTGTTTGACCAGGGACCGGAGGGGTGAGAAGCCCACTACACGGCGAATCCATGTACGCCGGGCGCATTAGTCCAGGCCAGCCAGCCGTTGCCGGAGAAGGATACGATGACGGGTGGATCTTCGGCGGGGGCCAGCAAAGTTATCGAGCTGACGAGCAATAGAAATGCCGTGGCAGTGATGCCGTCACGGAGTATGCGCGTCAGGCTCCAAGCAGAAATGCGGATAGACATAGGCAACTCCTTTCTACTACTAAGCGACACCGGATACAATCCGGCATCCCAGCATTCGGCGGGGATGGTACATGATACGGGCGAAAGTGTCAACCCTCAAAAGTAATAATCAGATGGCCGCCCCTTTCGTGTACCACAGGCTCACTCAACAAAAACAGAACCCCACTCATGCGGGTGATGCCGTTCTCATTAAACGTATCCACCGTCACATGCCGCCGGTCGGCCTGCTCGCCGATCAGGCTGTGCCAAACTCCTCTGATGACGACGCCAGAGCCGCGCTCGCGTATTTCTTTAAAAAAGGGCAGACCGCTAAAACCCCGACCGAAGCGAGGACCGACAACACCGAGGCGGCCAAACTAAGACACTTATGAACCCATTTCACCGGTGCCGACGTCCACGATCTGCAATTCCACCGACGACTCGCCGCCATAGCTGTTTTCCCGCAACTCAAACACCACATCCAGCGGCGCGCTGGTCGACCTCAGTGCTTCGAGTACGTCGCCGTTGCGGAACCACACGCCGCGCGGCAAGGGACATCCGTCCCGCTCGAACATGCACAACAGATGATCCCCCGACGCGCCGAGCGGACGGATCTCCTTCGCTGTCACACCGCGCACACCCCAGCGCGGTGCCGGATTCCCGTTGCCAAAAGGCGCGAGCCGCTGAATCTCACGGTGAAGCTCCAGCGTCAACGTTTCAGGTTCGAGCCAGCCGTCAACCGTCAGCGATCGCGGCAAGCCGTCCTCACACGCCGCCGCCTGTCGTGCGCATGCTGCATTGAAGAGTTGCTTAAAGCTATCGAATGCTCCGGGCTTGAGATGAAAGCCAGCCGCACTCGCGTGTCCGCCGTAACCGGTCAGCGCTTCATCCGCCGCAACCAACGCCTCGAGCGCGTGGTACCCTTCACCAGCACGCACCGAGCCGCGTCCCGCGCCGTCTTGATCGAAGGAGACCACAGCCGCCGGTCGGCCGGTGTCATCGCACAAGCGGGCGGCCACAATCCCGATCACGCCCGGATGCCACCCCTCTTCTTCGCCGACGTGCGGACCCTCGCCGCCCACGACGACCGAAGCCGCATCAAAAACAGCGTCTTCGGCGTCCAGTCCGCACTGCTTGCGCGCGGCCAGTACGATACGCTCTTCCACGCCGCGCCGACGCGCGTTGCACCCCTCAAGGTGCGCGGCCAACTCTGCCGCGCGGTCGCGGTCGTGCGTCGTCAGCAACTCGAAAGCCGTCATGGCCGACTCCATGCGTCCGGCCGCATTGATGCGCGGACCGAGGACAAACCCGAACGTGTAGGCATCGGGCGGCATGGTCTGCCGTGCGGCGCGCGCCAGCAGCGCCTGAAGGCCCGGCCCGGCATAGTGCCGCCAATACTTCAGCGCACTCCAGACGAGCAGACGGTTTTCGCCCGTCAGCGGCACGATATCGGTCACAGTCGCAAGCCCCGCAGGCACCAGCAATTCGCCGCCCAGCGGCGCGCCTTGGTACCAGCCGTTGGCTTTGCCGAGATCCGCCAAGGCGTGCGCCAACTTGAACGCGACACCCGCGCCACAGAGGTGTTCCGCACCCGGCGACGCGCCCAGCTTGGGATTGACGATCGCCGCAGCCTCCGGCAACGGCCCGTTGAGTTCGTGGTGATCGGTGATAATCACTTCGACTCCCAGACTCGTGAGATAGGCCACCTCATGCGGCGAGCTGACGCCGCAGTCCACGGTCACCAGCACGCCGGGCGGACCGCCTCGTTCACGCAGACAACGATCCAGCGCCGCGCGCGTTAAGCCGTAGCCTTCGGACTCGCGCAGGGGGAGAAAGACTTCGGCCGCGCCACCGAGCCGTTGCAGCGCGGTCACGAGTAACGCAGCGGCGGCCACGCCGTCCGCGTCGAAATCCCCGTAGACCACGATATCACGCCCGTCGCGGATCGCCTGCCACAAACGTTCGGCGGCGATCCGGATCCCCGGGAAGTCAAAAGGCGCGCCAAGATGATCGCGCAGATTGGGATTCAAAAACCTTTGCGCCGCCGCCGGGTCTGTCACGCCGCGTGCCACCAAGACACGCGCCACCGGCAGCGGCAGCTCAAGTGCGCGGGCTAACGCCCGCACCACCTCCGCGTCAGCAAAGGTCTCCTTCCATTTGAATTGAGGTTCCAAGTTTCAGGTTCCAAAGGGACAAAGGGGACGATACTGATCCCGATACCGATACCGATAGCGATACCGACCAGCTATTCACTATTCGTTATTCACTATTCACTCTCTCACACGTCCAGCCGCCACGGGGCGCGCATGTGCGGCGCGAGGAGCTTGTCCGCATCGGGAGCGTTCTCGAAACGCGTTTTCTCGGCCTGCCATTTGAGCGAAGCCCTTTCGGTCCGCATGCCAATGTGCGCCAGCACGGCCGGCACCAACGCCGAGAAACCTGCCTGGACCGGCGAAATCGGCGTCGCGCCGCTGTACACCGCCTCGATGAAGTTCTTCTCCTGCTGTCCGCTACGGATCAACCGGACTTCATCTTCGCCGATCTTCTCACGGACCAGCTCGGGCGGATTGGTTTCGATCTTGCCGTTGGTCACGTAGATCTGCTTGCCGTTCTCGCCATGGAAACGGCAGCCATAGGCATAGCTCGACGAGACGAAAACGCGCATACCGTCTCCATAAACAATCTCAAACGAGAACGGCTCCGCCAGCGTATTGTAGAGGTCGGTGAACGGCGGCAAACGTCCCTTGATGTTTTCGATCGCGACCGGCTCGATGCCATCCTTGTTCAGCGCCCACTGCATGATATCGAGTTGATGCGCGGCGAAGTCCGTCAGCATGCCGCACGAGTACTCCAGATTGTAGCGCCACTGCATCGGATGGTGGATTTTGGGCGTGAATTTTCTTGCCGGCGCGGGTCCCAGCCACAGGTCGAAATCGACATAGGGCGGCGGCGTGGCGAGCGGCGTTTCGCTCAACTGCTCCGGCGTCTTGCCGAACGTGGAGTGGCCTTGGTTCAACCCGACCTCGACGCGCTGCAAGCGGCCGATCCGGTTGTTGCGCACCAGCTCGCACGCCATGCGGAAGTAATCGTTCGAGCGCGACTGGGCGCCGGTTTGGAACGTGATGCCGCTGCGCTCGACCGCCCGCACCATGGCGCGACCCTCCTGTATCGTCAAAAAGAGCGGCTTCTGGCCGTAGATATGCTTGCCGCGCTTGGCCGCCCAGATGGTATGCAACGCATGCCAGTGATCGGGTGTGCTGATACAGACCACGTCAAGATCAGGGGCGTCGAGCATGTCGCGGAAATCCACGAACGTTTTGCATCCGGCATAACCGGGCTGCTTGTTCTTCTCCGCATAAAACGCATCTACCTTGCGCTGTCCCGGCACGTATCCGCCCATGCGTTCAGCCTTGTACCCGTACAGCGGTCCCTCCGAGACCGGATCGCAAATCGAAATCACCTGCACACGGTCGTTGTGCAGAAAGTTCCCGATGTTGTCCTGCGCCATGGTCCCGTAGCCCAGCATACCGACATGGACACGCTCCGACGGCAACGGACGGCGGCTCTTACAGGCCGACACACATCCCGCCGGCACAATCATCGGCATGGCCAGCACCGAGCCGGCACCGGACAGAAAACAGCGACGCGACACCTTCATCATTCATCCCCCTCGTTATGGTTACGCAAGCACGGCGTATGCACAAACGCACAGCCGATTGACTGTCACAAGACCAGAACACTGTAACAAAACGGCGCAAGAGAGTGAATACTAATCCGGCCACAAATAGCTTTGCATTTTTTCACACACAAAGGCACAAAGGACACGAAGGTTTTTTGGGGGCGCTGCTCGGGTTTTTCTCTCACAGAGGCAGAGAGCACAGAGTTTTTTAGATGCGCGGCGTCAAAGCCCCGAAGACCCTAGCCCAAGGCAAGTGAAGCGCAACCCTGGGTTGCGACGCCAGCATATTCCGTGGCCTGAAGGGCCACCTCAAAGAAACGACCGGCAGCGGGTTCAAAAGGCATCCAATGCCCCGCCTCAGGGTCACATATTCGAATATGTGACCCGGGCAGTTGTCTTTCTCCCTCCGTCCACCAGCGTACTTGAAACCTGAAACCAATCGGCTTGCTCTTTTTAGGTTTATTTGAACACTCACCACGTCGGCGTTCGGCGTTCACTCGTCCGCGCTAAAGGGCCCCGGCCGGATCACGATCGGCGCTGTTTTCAAGCGCGGCCGGATGGCCAGCCAGTCGGAGCCTTGGAACTCCGGATCATCATCGGCGCGGATCTCCACGTCCGTAAGATACGGACACATTGTGTCCACCCAAAGTATGAGTCGCAACAAGCTGTAGGGATCGACTTTCACGTTATGGTGCTTGCCGCTCGCGGCGAGCGCAACCAGCCTACTGGTGTGCGAGAGGCGCGTCATGGGTTCAGGCGTCACATAGGCGACCGGATCGACCGTGCTGTAGGCTTCGACCTGCAAGGTTCCGGCCAGATCATATCCCGGCGGCAACTTTTCTGGAACGGCGTTCGTCCGCCCCCAGCCGGGGCGTCCGACAAGCGTGAGGTAGGGCTCGTAACCGCGCAAGGTGAGGTCCAGTTTCTTCCGCGCACGGCCTTCGCCCTGATGGCACTTGCCGCAGTACCGGTCCAGCACGGGCTGCACGTCTTTGAGGTAGCCGACCGAAGTGCCGAACCGCGCCGTGGTAGTCACCTTCGACTTCTCCGCCCGCGCGCCTTTGCTCAGGCCCATTTCACGCGCCTGCGCGAGTGTCGTGCAGCCTTCCGGCGCACAGGTGAAGCCATCGTCAAAAGCCCACGGCACGGGCGTGATCGTGTCGGGCGTGCTGCGGACGGCCGTGGACGGACCCGCACCCATCTGTGGCGCGCGGCTGTGCGATTCGTGACAACCCAGACAGCCGCGGCTCTCCCCCGGCATGACATTGGCGAAACTGCGCATCGTCTGGAGCGCCCGGTGCTGCTCGTCCAGCAGTTGGAAATGCAACGCCACACCGCTCGGCACGGTGAACCAGCAGGAGCCGTCCGGATGAATGGGCACAATGCCGAGCACGCGCTTGACACCGTCCGACTGCACCAGCGAAACCACCGGCCCCGTGGAGAGCGCAGGCCGCCTGTTCCAGTAGGTGTAGGTCTTCTGCTCGATGTGCATGATCCGCATGAACTTCGCCTTGCCCCGAAGCACCTCCGGCGCACCGTGATAGACGTTCGCGCTGTAGATCGTACCGCCCGCCGGATTGAGGCGTTCGGCTCTTGTCGGCCACTTGACGCGGTCAGGAAGAACGGGCGGCACCGGGCGCGGCCGGATCGGCTGGGCGTGGAAAATATGGTTGGCGCCTTCGTAGACCAGCTCGCGGTTGCCGTCCGTGTCCATCAGGTAAAGGGCGAACTTACCGTTGCGGCGCGCCGAGACCAGGAAGTCCCGCTCGCTCAACGGATAGGGATTCTGATACGAGTCGAACTTGCCGTAGGCCAGATAGTCGGGCGACTCAATGGGATCGGTCGGGCCGTTACCGCACTCGGGCCAGTGCAGTTCGGCGGTCACTTTGGTCAGCCCATGCGGAAAGTTCAAGCCCTTGTCCGGGTCGATGATGCCGATACTGCCCGCGAACCAGTTATGGTGGGCGCTGCCCGTGAACATCACGCGGCGGCTGCCGGGGATCGCCCGCACGTCCTTCAGCAGGTCCGGCCAGACGGATTGGTTACCCCAGAAGGTGTTGGGCTGCGTGCCGTCGGGGTTGACGGTCCAGAGACTCTGGCAACGCCACAGCGGCTTGTCGGTATACTCCCAGCGCGTGTAAATGATCCGGCCGTCATGCATCATGGAGGGCAGATAGTCGGGTTCGTTGTTGGCCGAAATAAAGTAAAGGTCGCCGTCAGTGAACGAGCCCCGCATCAGTATGTAGGCGTTGGTAGGCGGCATGCAGCGCACGTAGGTGTGTCCACGCGACGAGGAAAAGACATAGTGACGGCCGTCGGGCAGGTAGATGGGATCGAAGTCGTCGAAGATCCCGGAAGTGAGCTGGCGCAGACCGGTGCCGTCCAGATTGCATTCGTAGATGTGAAACGCCTTTTCGTTGTGCGGCTTGAAGCAGAAGAGCACGCGCTTCCCGTCGAACGACAGATCCGGTCGCCAGAAGCTGCCGTGCAGCGGTGCCTGCGGCATCAGCCGACGGACGGTGCCAGTCAGCGACAACCCGTCGACCACAAGCAACTGACCGCCGGGCACGGCCATATAACCGAGCCGGTGGCGCGTTTCGTGCGGCCACTCGCTCCCCTGCGGATAGGGCATATCCACCAGCAGAAGTTGGGTGAAATTGACAACAGGATTTTCAAGCATCATCTTGCGGCGGATACGGCGCATGGAGAAGTAGATCTCCTTGGTTTTCTCTGCCGAAAGGTTGGGTTGAGCCGCAGCCTTGGCCAGACTCTCCAAACCGGACCCCGGCAGAGAGAACCGCGCCGCCAAAGCGCACGTCCACGCGATCTCCCGCGCGAGGTCGGGTTTGCCGTTGACTTGAAACAGCCAGTCGTTCTCGATGGCCTGCCGCGCCTCGTCCGCCGTATAGGTACGCACAGGCGGCGTATCGGGCCGCACATAGGGCGCGACCCGTTCGGCCACATGCGGCCGCTCCGGCACCTCCGGCCAGTCGGCCGTCACCGCATCGAGAAGCACCGCACCGACATCCAGACCATCAGCCGCCAAACGGGATTTCAACGCATCCGCCCACGTTTTCAACTCCTGCCACCGTTTCCGTTCGGTCTCTGGACAACGCGCCCACTGCCCCTCGGTCAGCGGCATGTATTCGGTCAGGCGTTCAAACTGGTCGGCCAGCCGCTGTTTAAGCGGAGCGAAGTCGGCGACAGAAAGAAAACGCACAGCCGCCTCACCGTAGAGCCGGGCATAGCTGGCGCATTCGCCGGGGAAACGGGCCGACAGGGTCATGGCGAAAAGGTTTTGGACTTCAGGCGGACAGGGACGCGCGTTTCGGGCGAGCACGCGCCGCGCCTCCTTCAGCGTCGCTGCGAAGGTAGGCTGTTCGCGCAGCAGCGGCTTCCATTCGTCCGGCAGAGCCGTCAGCGCGTGCGCCGTCAGCCGTGCGCTCCCGGCCCGGAAGATCGCCGTCAACGCATCGGGTGACAAGGCTGCGGTATACAGACGCAGGTCATCCAAACCGCCTTGGAAGAACTCCCCGCTGCCGCTGTGCGAGCCGACGAAACCCGCCGCGCGCGCGACGCGGGCAGTCCCTTCATGCGGCAACTGACCGATCAGCGCGCCATCGAGAAAGACACGCATCTCGCGTCCGTCGAATGTCGCGGCTGCAAAATGCCAACCGCCGTCCAGCAGGTTTTCCGGCACGATCCGGGCGTCGCATTCACGGTAGGTGCCGTTGACGTGCAACCCCAAAGACAACACCTTCCCCTTTTCCTGAAACGAAAAGAGGACGCGCCCTTCGTGGGATTCGATGCGGAACAACTCATTGTAGGTGTCGAACGCTTCGGGCCGGACCCAAGCCGTGACCGAAAAAGCGGTCATTTTTTCAGGCAGCACACCGGGCTCAACACGCAACGCGTGCCGCCCCGAAAGCAGCAGGGGCCGGTCAGTCACGGCCCGGAGCCCCGCCGGTGCCACGGTCCCGGTTTGCAGTCGGCTGGAATCCCAGACCGGCGTCGGCGCGGCAACCGCCGCAACCCCCATCCAGACACTCCCCAGCACCAGCGTCATGATCGCCATTCTTGTTCTCATCGTCACCCCTGTTTTGTTCGGCCTTATCAGCCGATAAGTCACTAAAGGCTCCCTCCCCACAAGCAATTGTCGAACGTTGCAGAAGGATGGCACCCTACGAGGGCATAGCCGTCAGGCTCGATTTGCGCGGCACGTTTTCGCAAATCGACGAGATGCCGCTCCACGGGAGTCATCTTGGCTTCGAGCGCGAAGGTGCGCCCATCACGGGCAAGAACGAAATCGATCTCGCCGCCTCGGTTGGAGAATGTGACGACACCATAGGGCTGGAGCTGGTGACAGAGCGTGTTCTCAAACTGCGCACCGCCTGACAAATCAGCATTGATGTTGGCAATGCCGGTATCAACGAAAAACACCTTCTTGGGGATGCGTTCACGGACAGACGGACTTTTCGCATACGTCGGCAAAAGACGGATCAAGTAGGTCTGCTCAAGAAAAGCGATGTAATTCATGACCGTCGGGCGCGACAGGCCGATGATCTTCGACAGCTCATCGACGTTCAGCCGCGAGCCGACGCGGGCCGCAAGCAAGACAACGAGTTTTTTGAGGTCGGCGATGGACTTGAAGTCTGCGAGCTGCATGACGTCCAAGTTGATGTAAGAGCTGTAAATGACATCGAGCATCCGTCGTTTGCGCTCAACCGTGTCACTCAGGGCCACGGCCGGGAACCCACCATAGGCGATGTACTCCTCGTAAAGCGCCGTGAGCGCTTCATAGGCGAAGGTGTCGAACTTGATCTCCTCCAGCGCGGCAAAGTCCACCGTTGGCGGAATGAACCGCGCTCCCTTGATCGCAAGGAACTCCCGGAAAGAAAACGGAAGAAGCTCGAAAACAATCTTGCGGGCCGAAAGAGACTCCGAAAAATGGTTTTTAAGATAGAATGCGCTCGATCCCGAAAGAATGAACTTGATGCCATAGTGGTCGTACAGGTATTTGATGACCCGCGGGGACTGCTTGACGTACTGGATTTCGTCGACGGCGACCACAGCGCGGCGGGAAAGATCCAGTCCAAACCCGCGCAGAGCATTCGCGACACCATCGAAATCCTCGGATTCGAAGAGACGCTGGGCGCTGACAAGGGTCAGGTCAAGATAGAGCGTATTGTCCGGAATCTGCCCGATCAGCCATTTCAAGGTGGTGGTCTTCCCCACTTGGCGAGGGCCGGTGATGACAAGAATCTCCCGACTGCCCAGCTCGTTCTTCAAGGCAGGCCAGAGATCCCTTTCAATGATAGGCGTTGAATCCATGACAG
>JAKJHA010000151.1 GCA_022704125.1 Verrucomicrobiota bacterium
CGCGGGCCGCCATCTGTTGGAGCAAGTAGACTGTGTCCCACGCGCGGTCGATCCTGCCGACGGCGAGATCCGCGTCAACCCACGGCACAAAGTTTTCCAGTACGGTCAGCGTCACGCGCGATGCTGTGCCCAACCCGCGCTGTTCAAGCTGTTCGACCGCCGTGCGCAATCGATCACGTGCGGCGACCACTGGTGTTACGGCCGCACGCACGCGCGGTGCGGAAACCACGTTGACGGTTCCGGTGTTGCTCGTCAACGTCTGCCCATCACGAATCAGGTGAAGCTTCCAGTCAAGCTTCTCGGGGCGGCGGTCACCCAGATGGCAGCGCAACATCAAACGTGCTGTTTTATCTCCGGCCGCGAGCGTCGCGTGCTGCGATGCCACAACGTTCCCCGCGCCGTCAGAGAGCGTTACCTTCACATCCGCGGGTCGGGACGCATCGTCGACCACGACCACACCTTCCGCCTTGAATTCATCTGCGCAGAACGTCCATGTATCACACGGCCAGCGCTCCGGTGCCCAGCGCGTTGCGAAAGTTTGACCACGGTGCGTCACTTCAGGCGGGGCGGGGGGTACCAGATCCAGAAAGGTTGAAGGCGATACACCATCCAGACACGCTGGCACCGGCCGCTCACCTTCGCGCAATGAGAGGTCATCGATCCAGATGGCTTCGGTCGGTCGCTCAGTGCAGATGCGCAATTGAAACGTGGTTTCCCACTCGCCGGTCACGAACGTGCGCGATATCCGCTGCCATCGGCCGTAGGTGGCGGGCAGACCGAGCCGTATCTTCCAGCCCTCGCCGCCACCGATCCACACGCCGGGGAGGGTGCCGGCGGTCTTAACAGAAGCGGAATAGGTGTAGCGCGTGTTGGGTTTGACCGGGATCGGGCTGGCCACCCAAAGCGTACCGAACACATGCGCGCCAAAGGCAGTGCCATTTGTGATTTTGATCGAGGCGCGTCCTGTATGCGGATTTTGCGTGTCGAACGTGAGCGTGGCGTCGGTGTTACGGCGGTCCCACAGCCATCCTGTCGGGATGCCGTTGACCTCGGTTTCAAACGATCCGTTGGTCACCAGATTTTTACCGGGATCGAACGCCTGAAGCGTCAGTCGCGCCGTCCCCGGTGTTAGTTCAGCACCTGCATGGCCCGCCAATATGGCAATCAGCCCCAGCATCATTCCAATACGCATCATGACCGTTTCTCCTGTTGGCGTCCATTATGCGGGGGAGATGAAAGAGGTCAACACCGAAAATCTACAACTACTGAAATCGGGGTAATCGGTTAGTGACAGAGGAGTGCGAAGGTCATGCGTTTCAGGGTTCCATTGCGCCACCATCGGCATCGCTATCGCTATCGGTATCGGGATCGCCGCCATCATTACAACACTTGCCGCTGCGAGCCACTGCGTGGGCGCAGCAGTCGATTTTGAACCCGATAGCGATACCGATACCGATTTGGAGAACGTGAACGTGCACCGCTGCGCTGTGAACGTGAACGTTGGCCATACCCCGTGCACACACTCGTTCACGTACCCGTACACGATAACTCTTCCCCCCTGTCACTAACCGATTACGAAATCGGGCACGGAAGAGATGAGATTGCCCGTTTCGCGGGAAATGGGTATCATTACCTAACAACTAGTAGAATCGTTTTTGATCAGGCGAAAGGAGAGTCAGTTTGCGACAGGTAAAGAGAACATGGGCTGCGATGGTTGTGAGTGTGGCAGCGCTTGGATTGGTTGGGGTGGCGAACGGTCAGGCGGGTATCGATGATCCGGTGGCCTACTGGAACTTCGAGGACGCCGACTGCGCGTTCTCTAATTTGGTGACTTCAAGTTCCTTTCACGACGCGACCGTGCTGTTCGGTCAGCCGGCTGTCGGAGTGGCTGACGGCGCGGCGGGCATCGTGGGAAACGCCCTGATACTGGACGGCACGAGTGCGTTCCGGTTGCCTTACCATCACGATAATCTGGGGCGCTCCTTTACGATCGCCTTGTGGTATTGGCAGCAGACCCAAGACACGCGGCAGTGCCTCTTTCAGTCGCGCGACAATTACACGATATCGTATGAGACCACGGACGGGAACCGCGACGTTTTTGGTTGCTATGCGGGACAGGTGTGGGCAGGGGCGTGAAGACGGGCTTGCAGACGTGGATTCATATCGCGCACACCTTCTCCACGGTCGGGAATACCGTAACGCTCACTGTGTACAGCAACGGCGTGCAGGTGGTCACCAAGTCCGGCGTGGCAGCCGACACGATGTTCGACCTTTACGGGGTGCGCGGGTTGCATGTCGGCGCTTACCGCTCGGCGACGGAAGCTGCGGGGGGGCGTTGTTTCAAGGGCATGATTGATGAGCTGGCGCTGTGGGACCGCGCTCTCTCGGCGGCCGAGGTGCAGGCGGTCTACGCGCGCGGAGCGGACGGCGAAGCGCTGGCCTTCACGCCTAAGGCACTGCCGTCGATCACGTTGGCGCCGGGGCAGTTGGCTTACCGGATGCGCGTGGATGCGGGGCAACCGGACGGCATGTTCTGGAACGGCTGGCTGAGCAACGGCGGAACCGCGAGTCTGGGCGGCGTGTGGGATACGGCCCGTGCGGAGGTGCCGGTCGGCGGCACCATGCCCGATACCGCCGGCCATGACGAGGGACCGTTCGATGCCGAGAAGTTGGCGCAGACGCGCTTGCGTATCCCGATGGCCGCCGATTCGGCGCTGAAGCAGTTGCCGCAGGGTGACTTCACGCTGGAAGCGTGGTTCCGCACGACATCCACAGGGCCGAATGTCCTGTTCGGCACCTACCCCGGCACCGGCGGCGGAGCGGTCAACCTGCAGCTCGAGGCGTGGAGCCAGGCGATGTTGTATTGGAGCACAAACACAGCCACGACATCCGAGTGTGTTCAGGTTTTGCCCTCTTGGGATCTGAGGGGACGTGATGGCAACTGGCACCATCTGGCAGGCGTCAGGAGCGATACCAACGCCTACCTCTATATGGACGGTGTGTTGATCGGTTCCAATACGTGGACGCACGGCAAGTTCGATCTGGGGGGCGACTACCTGTACATCGGACAGGACGGGCGTCAAAACTGGGGGCTTTTCGATGGCGAGATCGGTACCGCCCGCGTGTGGGCGCGCGCCCTGAGCGCCGACGAGGTGGCGGGCGTGGCCGCCAACTGCGCGCCTGGCTTCGGTGTTGTCGCGCGCGATGGATTGCTTGCCGAATATGCGCCGTATGAGCCGTTCAACGCCTTTCCGGAGCGGGGAGGCTGGCGCGTGCCGCTCTCGCCGCTGCTCCGGCAGGTCACGCAGACAAACTACACGTTTGAGGTCATGTTCCGGACCACCGATAGCGGACGCGGCATTCTCCTCGGTAATTACCACGGATGGCTGGCAGCCATCAGTAACTTTGAGTTGGCCGAAAACAATCAGTTCAGGCTGGTTACTGCCAATTCTAGAGGGGAAGGGGTCACCGCTTGGTCGGGCGCGGTTACCGGGACACGTGACGGCAACTGGCACCGTGCGGCAGCGGTGCGCCGCGACGGCAAGCTCTACCTATACATGGATGGTGTGCAGCGCGGTAACGCCGCGACGGAAACACTCGGCCCCTACGCGCTCGCGGGGTCCTATCTCGGCCTTGGCAAAGATTTCAGGGCGTCGGGTCAGGTGCCGCTGAACGGTGACCTCGGGGCGACGCGCATCTGGAACCGTGCGCTGACTGCGGACGAGATCGCCGATCTGCCGAACAACGTGCCCGCTGCGGGGCTTATCGCGCAGTATGCGCCGTTCCCGACGAACACGCTGCAGACCGCCGGTTTTCCTGGATCGTATTTCCTGCGTTCGATGAGCGCAGGGACCAACTCCGCGATGCTGTGCTTCACCGGTCTGCCGCGTCACACCAAGATTGATCTAGGGATGATCCTTGCGCAGTTGGAGTCGCTTGATCCCGCCACGGAGGATGACCGCTTCATCATCAGGCTTGACGGCGTGGAGATTCTGCGCGTCGGTCTGGGGCCGGATCAAGGCGGACAGTCCCAAGTCCACTCGCTCGAACTGTTCGGGGTGAATGAAGATGTCCAGTTGATCAAAGACACGCTGACGCAGGGCGGACAGGATCTTTTCTGCGGCGGCGGGAACGTTCTTTACAAGGATCATGTTTATGATCTGGCGCAACTGGAGGCCCTTCAGGGCATCCCGCACACCGCCGACACACTTGTGCTGGAGTTGATCGCCACGCACAACTATGCGGGCGAGAACGAGGGGTTCGGTGTTGACGATATTCAACTGACCGTCTACCCGCCGCAGGGCACGTTGTTTACCTTGCGCTAACGATGAGGAAGTGTGTGGTGTGCAGGAAGGCGTGTGTGTTATCGCTGGGGCTTGTATCAGCTGTCTATGCGCACGAGAAGATCTTTTATCGGATCGTGTCACCAGTGGGCTCCGGCATCACGGCGCTTTCCGCCGACGGTGCGGTTATCGCTTGGACCAACGCGGCTACCGACGCTGTGACCTGCGCGGTGCAGCGTGCATCATCGCTCGCTCCGGCTGACTGGCGCGATTTTGTGCGCCATGAGGCGACCAATACGGCGGTGCGGCTACGGCTTGGCGACCGTGCCGCGCCCGCAGACATGGTCTATATTCCGGCCGGAAGTTTCGAGATGGGGATCGACGAAGGGGCGGCCTATAATCCGAGCGAGGCCCCGTTGCACTGGGTTTATGTGAGTGCCTTCTATATGGCCCAAACAGAAGTGACTTGGGCGCAGTGGCGCGCGGTGTACGACTGGGCGGTGACCAACGGCTATACCTTCACCAACGCGGGCGGCGGTAAGGCGGCGGACCATCCGGCCCACACACTCAATTGGTTCGATGCCATCAAGTGGTGTAACGCGCGCAGCGAAATGGAGGGATTGCCGGTCTGTTACTTCACGAATGTGACGCAGACGCTGGTTTACCGCAGTGGACAGGCCGTGCCAAGCGTAGCGTGGCGCACGGGCGGCTACCGACTGCCGACCGAAGCCGAATGGGAGAAAGCCGCGCGCGGCGGACCAGCCGGTCTGCGCTTCCCGCATGGCGATACCATCACGCATGCCGACGCGAATTTCTACAGTGACGCCAAATATGCCAACTACGACTTCAGTGACCCGCGCGGCTATCACCCGGCGTACAACGACGGAGTGCCGCCCTACACAAGTCCGGTCGGGTCGTTCGCCCCGAACGGTTTCGGGCTCTACGATATGGGCGGCAACATTCTGGAGTGGTGCTGGGACTGGTCGGGCAGCTACTATCCAGTTTCGCCTTATCTGGATCCCAGAGGCCCGGATACGGGCTCGTTCCGGGTCTTGCGCGGAGGTTCATGGTTACGGGATGCGAGCTGCCTGAGAGTGGTGGACCGCAACAACACTGCTAACCCCACCTACAATGGTGGTGCCAGTAACCGCCATTTCGGTTTTCGCGTGGTGCGCAGCGCGACGGAGGAATGAACGCGTAACGTTCAACTTTTAACGTTCAAGTCGAGGGGAGAGGATAGAGGAGATGATCGGAAGTCCAGCTTATCTGGCGGTGGTGGTGGCGGTAGCTGTAGCGGTGCTGCTACTGTTGATTATCAAATTGAAGCAACAACCCTTTGTCTCACTGCTACTGGTGAGTATGGGCACAGCGCTGGCGGCGGGCATGTCGCCCGAGGCGGTCATGACCAGCATCGAGAAAGGCATGGGCAACACGCTCGGCTTTATCGCGGTGGTGGTAGGGCTGGGTGCGATGTTCGGTCAGCTTCTGGAGGTCTCGGGCGGTGCCGAGCGGTTGACGCTTTCGCTGTTGCGCGTCTTCGGTCGTGAACGTGCGCCATGGGCGATGGCCATCGCCGGTTTTCTGGTGGCGATTCCGGTCTTCTTTGACGTCGGGTTTATTATCCTGGTGCCGCTGGTCTATACGCTGGCGCGCGAAACCCGCCGTTCGCTGTTGCTTTACGGGATCCCGCTGTTGGCCGGATTGGCGGTGACGCACGCCTTTGTCCCGCCCACGCCGGGACCGATCGCCGTGGCGCAACTCGTGGGCGCGGATTTGGGACGGGTGATTTTCTTTGGCAGTCTGATCGGCGTGCCGTGTGCGATCTTGGCCGGACCGCTCTTCGGCTCATGGATTTCCCGCCGCATTCACGCTGAGGTGCCAGCGTATATGGTTGGCGACCAGAAGCCGGAGATCAAAGCCGAGGAGGATCTGCCTTCGTTCGGGATGGTTTTCGGCATCCTGCTCCTGCCGCTGGCGCTGATCCTCGTCAACACCGTGACCGGCGCGCTG
>JAKJHA010000152.1 GCA_022704125.1 Verrucomicrobiota bacterium
ACTGGGTGCTCAACCCGCCAAACCGTCAAGTGCTGGAAGCCGCAGGCGGCGCACCGGTGGACGCCTACGACGCCGCGCGCGCCGACGCGAACTTCGCGCAGCTCTGCGTACTCTACGTGGCCATGACCCGCGCCCAGCGGGCGATGTACTTGGTTGTGCCGAAGAGAGCGAAAAACCCGACCACCGCCAGCGAGGTCGATTTGCTGCGCGAGCGCTTACAGTCCAGCGTTCCTCCGGATGTGGGGCCAGGCGGATTCACGCAGCTCTACACTCACGGCGCCCCTGATTGGTTCCAGCAACACCAAGCACCGACAGCCAACGCGCCGGAGAGTCCGGCCGCGCCGCTTCGTATCGGGTTCACGACCGACATCATCTTGCGCGAACCTTCAAAAGAACACCTCGACGGCCACACCTTTCCGGCCCAGTGGCTGTTCAATGCCGAGGCCGGCGACGTACGCGCCTTCGGCTCCGCCATCCACCGCCTTTTCCAAAAGATCGAGTGGCTTGAAGAGACCGACATCGAGCGCGTCATCACCGAGTGGCGGCAAGAATCGGCAGAGTCCGCAATTTTGCTGGGCGATGTCGAGCGCCAGTTCAGAGCGTGCCTGCAAAATGTCGAGGTGCAAAAAGCGCTTTCGAGACCCGCTGCAGGAAGAGCGGAAGTTTGGATCGAAGCTCCGTTCAACCTGCTGGTTAACATCGACGGGCAAAAGCAACTCATGAGCGGACGCTTCGACCGCCTCGTGATTGAGAGAGACGCGGCGGGACGGCCGGTACACGCGACGATCATCGACTTCAAGAGTAACCGCATCGCGACGGAACAGCAGATTCAAGAAACCGCCCGCGGCTACGCTGGCCAGATGCGCGACTACGCCCACGCCGCCGCGCAATTGCTCGGTTTGTCTCCCGAGCGTGTCACCCCTACCCTGCTCTTCACGCGGCTGGGGCGCATCGTGGAGGTCTTATTGCGACCACACGGTGGCTCGCGCAGCGCGTCGATTTAGGATTGAGGATTTAGGAGTTAGGAGTTTCCTCTTCCGAGTTCGATGTTCTGAGTTCTACGTTCGGCGTTCACAAAAGTGGCAGCGTCCATTTTGCGCTTCCTTTTTGCTCTCTGTGCGTGTACGCTCTTTTCTGTTGGCGGGAAACCCCGTGCCTCTAATCAATACGTGTGGCGCGGATGCGTAGCCGGGAATCCGGACACCCTTCGGGGACCATGGTCGGCCCCGGCACCCTGCCTCCTAGGCTCCGTACCGAAAGGCGCGGAGCCATTTTTTTTACGAGATAACGTCGTGAGCGCAAGTCTGACGAAAGAACTTGCGGCGGCGAGCGGTATCCCGCGCGACGCCGCTTTTAAAGCACGAGCGTGGTGACAAAGCGGCGTACAAAAGCGGTGCCGCGACCCGCGCACAGCGCGGTTCTTGTCACCGCACTCCAAATTTTGCGCACTTACTTGAGCGTTGAACATTGGGCGTTCAGCGTTCATAAAGTGACCGCCGCCGGACGAGTGCCCCCACGAGCCGCACTTAGTCGCGACACTGGTCGTTTACACCTCGTCCAAACACTTTGTCGCTAGCGCAATCGACTAGGTGTAGCGACTAAGCGTAACCGACTAAGTGTGTGGGACTAAGAGTTTCCGCGCGTTGCGCGGAAGTCACGCGGGCAGGAACTCTGCTGTGACGAATCCGCCGGCGGCATTGGCGGCCGCGACGATCTGCGGAATGCCGTTCACGCAATCGAGCGAGGGCCTGTGGATATGGCCCGCAAACACGCCGAGCAGGTTCGGCGCCGCGAACACATCGCACCTGAAAGACAGCGTTGTCGGCGTGTGTCCGGCTTCGGGCCACTTCATACGCCGCTCGATCTGCCAATTCTTGTCGCGTGACGCATTCCAGTCGGGATGTCCGCATCCGAACCCAATACCGCGACCGGGCGCATAAAGCGGAATGTGCATGAAAAGCGCCAACGGCATACCGCTGGCCACCTGCTCGCGGAAGAAAGCTGCCTGCTCCGGCAGAATCTCATAGGTCGAGTCGTCAATCACCACAGCGCGCACACCGCCCACATCTACCGCCGCCATCAATGGATGACGTCCCTGATACAAGGGCGCGAGGCGTTGCGCCGTCCACGTCGCGCGCAGGTCATGGCTCGTACCCTCCATGCCTTCGTAATGCCAGTCGTGGTTTCCCGCGATGTAGAGGTAAGGCACGCCGGATGCCTGCAAGCGCGCATGCGCCCACTCGACGGCGGCTTCGGAGGGAAAGCTCAGGATGTCGCCCACCAGCACCAGCAATGCCACGCGCTCTTCGCGGGCACGCGACAGTGCCTCCTCGAAACACGCCTGCGGTGTCGTCGACGCGCCGGTCGCCACATGCTTCGTCGTGTTGTAGGCTTTCGCCATCCGTCCGCTGTAGGACTGATACGGTTCACCGCGCGCATCATCCAGAAAGAGATGCGTATCGCCGATCACCATGATCTTCAGCGGCGCACGCACCGCCGGGCTGAAGATCCGCAGACGTTCCGCATCAAGTGCGAACCCGCCCCGCAGACAGCGCGCGGACGGCTGAGAAGAGGCTGCGGACGCGCCTTCACTGCGGACAACGGCCGCCGTTCCGGCGACCGCCGCCATTTGCAAAAAACGTCTACGCGCAACAGACATAAAGCCCCTCCCAAATCCCAACTACTAAATCCTAACTCCTAAATCCTAACTACTAACTCCGGCGCAGCCGGTTAGAGGCGTAGCCGGTCAGACCTCGACGCACCAGCCGTGGGTGTCCGGCAGCCGGCCGTACTGGATGCCCTGCACCGTATCGTACAGCTTTTGCAGCACCGGCCCGCAACCGTCCGGATCGCCGGTCGTGATCACCGTGTCACCGCGCGTGATCTCGCAGATCGGTGTGACGACCACCGCCGTGCCGCACGCCGCGACCTCGGCAAACGTCTTGACCTCGTCGAACGGCACCGGGCGCACCTCGACCTTCATGCCCAGATCGGCCGCGATCTGCTTGAGCGTGTCGTTGGTCACGCTGGGCAGCACCGAATGCGAATCGGGCGTAACGTACGTGCCGTCCTTGGTGATACCGATAAAATTGGAGGTCGCGAATTCTTCGATGAACGTGCGGGTCTTGGCGTCCAGATAGAGTTCCACGGGATACCCCGCGCGCTTGGCTTCTTCGTGCGCGTACAGGCTGGCCGCGTAGTTGCCGCCGATCTTGATATCGCCCGTGCCGTGCGGCGCCGCGCGGTCGTACTCATCCACCACCAGCGCGCGCACCGGCTTGAGCCCGCCCTTGTAGTAGGGTCCCACCGGCATGACCATCACCAGAAACGTGTATTCGTTGGCCGGCGCCACGCCGATCTGCGGTCCGGTACCGAGCAGCAGCGGACGGATATACATCGAGCCGCCCGTGCCATACGGCGGCATGAAATCCTCGTTGGCCTTGACCGCGCGCTTGACCGCGTCAACAAACATCTCCACAGGCACCGGTGCCATGCAAGTACGGCGCGCCGACCTAACCAGTCGCTCCCCGTTGGCGTGCGGGCGGAAGATACGCACCTTGCCGTCTTTACAGCGGAACGCCTTGAGACCCTCGAACGCCTCTTGGCCGTAGTGCAGGCAGGAGGCCGCGATGTGCATTTTCAAATACGGCTCCTTCACCAGCTCGCCTTCGCTCCACGCGCCGTTGCGCCACACATAACGGATGTGGCAATGCGTATCCATGTAGCTAAAACCCAAACTCGCCCAATCGATGTTCTGCATGTCTCTGCGTCCTTGTATTCTGCCCGCGCCTTCCGCAGGCTGTTTTCGAGCGTACTATCTTACCTGATCTGCCGCCGGTTGCAAGCCTCGGTCGCGGTTAGGCGCATCGTTGTTGCGACAACCCAGGGGATCGCAACGGCAGGTGAAAAAGCAGAGCTTCGTTTTTTTAACCATGAAACACCTGAAACTTCATGAAATTTTCCCGACCGTTTTGCCCGTTTTTTGTGTGGATTCATGTTGACATTGCTACTGCGCAGTATCACACTATGGTTTGTGTGGAATTGTGTTTGGGCCCGGAGAACGAATCGGCATGTTGAGTGCCATCAAAGAAAGGATGCAACGATGAACATGCAGAAGTGGTTGAGGGTTGGGATCGCGGGGCTGGTGGCCCTGCTGGCCGTTCAGAGCAACGGCGCGCCGCCCGTCGGCGCTTATTACGGAGTGGTCAGGCGTGATACAACGGTTTTCAGTCCTATCACGGTTGTGTGCGGCACCTTCTCAATGAATACGACCGCGCGCGGACGGATCACGGCGAAGATTGCACTGCGGGAGCGGACACTAAGCTTTAAGGCGGAGGGCTGGCAAGAGACGGAAGGTGGCCCTCACGTCCGCATGGAGGGCCGGGGCGGGGAGGTTCTTGAGCTTTTGTCCCTTGCCAACTTAGGCACGGTCGGGACATTGTCGGGCGGCTCGTTGGGCGATAAGACGATGAACGTCCTGGCGACCTACCATGCGTTCGCCGATCAGACGGATGCGGCCGCGCAGGCTAAACTGGCACACATGCAGGGGTATTATACGGTTGCACTGGTTTGTTGGGATGTGTTGCAGCGCGGGGCCGCGTGGGAAAGGCCGGAGGGCCACGGGTACCTGACGATGACCGTCGGGCCCAAAGGCAAGGTCAAGATCGCCGGTGTGCTGGCGGACGGGACCAAGGTGTCGCAGGCGTCAACGCTGATGACGACGATCAGCGTGCCGTTTTTTCGGCCGTTGTACAGACGGCAAGGAGAGATCGGCGGCCTGCTTCTGATCTACCCGGACACGCGTGATTTGAAGTTCGCTTGGAACCCGCCCGCTGTGTACTGGGACAAGCTCGGCAGCGGACCGGACGGCTTTCAGGCGTTGCTCGCGACGGTCGGCGGATACTTCATCAAAGGCGCGCCGTTGCCGGAACCCACTTACGAGTTGTGGATGCCCGGGGTCATTCCCTACTATTATCTGTCCGATGACCGTCAGGTGCCGCCACAGTACGGGGCCGTACCGAAAGGGGTATCAGTAACGTCGACGGGGACACGTCTTGTGGCCGAGAAGGGGATCAAGCCGGTGCTCAGTGACGACGGCACCCACTACGTCTACACGGGAGAAAACAGTTCGCTGGCGACATTGCGCTACTCCCCCCATACCGGCATCTTCAGGGGTTCGTTCAATCTGTATTACGATGACAACAGCGGCGGGAAGCTGATGCACAAGGTGGTAAAAGTCCCGTTCGCAGGCGTGATGACCCGGCTGAACACACCACTGGAGGACACTCCACCAGGACTGGGCTACTGTCTGATGCCGGACACCAATCCGGCGTTCAGGGCCCTGCGCATCAAACATTCCGCCCCGATGGCGCTCCACCCTGTCCTGTGCTGTGACTAAGCGCGCCCCGCAAGTTTGGTTTTAACGCGAAAGAAAGGACGCCGCGATGAACATGCAGAAGTGGTTGAGGGTTGGGATCGCGGGGCTGGTGGCCCTGCTGGCCGTTCAGAGCAACGGCGCGCCGCCCGTCGGCGCTTATTACGGGACAGCCAGGCGGTACACCATGTTTGACGGGGAACCTATATTGACTGTGTGCGGCTCCTTCTCGCTGAACACGACCGCGCGCGGACGGATCACGGCGAAGGTTGCGCTGCGGGAGCGGACGCTGAGCTTTAAGGCGGAGGGCTGGCAGGATGTGGAAGGCACCCCCTACGTCCGCATGGAGAGCCAGGGCGGGGAGGTCCTTGTGCTTGCGCCGTTTTTGGGTGTTATTGAATACATGGTGGGGACATTGTCGGGCGGATCTCTGGGCGACAAGCAGATGTATATCGTGGCGAACTACAACGCATTCGCCGATCCCACGGACGCTGCCGCGCAGGCCAGGTTGGCGCACGTGCGTGGGTACTATACGGTTGCACTTTATTGGAAGAATTCGGTACCGCGCGGAGCCGCGGAAGAAGATCCGTGGGGCCACGGGTACCTGACGATGGCCGTCGGGGGCGGAGGCAAGGTCAAGATCGCCGGCATGCTGGCGGACGGGACCAAGGTGTCGCAGGCGTCAACGCTGATGACGACGAGCAGCGTGCCGTTTTTCCGGCCGTTGTACAAGCGGCGGGGGGAGATCGGCGGCCTGATCGAGATCGACCCGGACACGCGTACCGTGGTGTCCGACTCGCTCCGGCCCAGCGTGTACTGGGACAAACTCGGTAGTGGGCCGGACGGTTTTCAAATGCTGCTTGATCCGG
>JAKJHA010000153.1 GCA_022704125.1 Verrucomicrobiota bacterium
CTTTGTTTTCATGGTGCATGTTTATCATATTACAAACGCACATGCAAGCACAAAAATAAAAAAATGCGAAAAAATTTCCGCTATCCCTCGCACTTGAATTGCACCCCCCTGTCACTAACCGATTACAACACGTAATCCGATCAGAGAACAGTTTGTTCTTGAACCCCCCGGCCAAGACGTGCAGAATGGTGCGGCATGTTTCAGCGTGCCTTGTCAGTGTGCCGCTGACCGTTTGATTCATCCCGATTATCACTGAATGGAGAAAGAAAAAGGACTTATCATGTCAGCAAAGAAATTCGACAAGATTCTTGTTATAAACTCCGGCAGTTCCTCACTCAAGTTCACCCTGTTCAACGTGTCTTCAAAAACCGTCCTCGCCAAGGGTCTGGTCGAGCGCGTCGGCACGCCCAACGCCAACTTGGTGTACCAGCGTAACAACGAGCCCAAGACGGAGCGGGGCATCGCGGCGGAAAACCATGGCAAGGCGTTGGCGATGGCCTGTAAGATGCTTGCCGATCCTGAGACGGGTGTCATAAAGTCACTGAAGGAGGTCAACGCGATCGGCCACCGCGTGGTCCACGGCGCCGAGGAGTTCTCAGACTCGGTGCTGATCACCGAAGATGTCAAAACCAGCATCAAACGTTGCGCGGACCTCGCCCCGTTACATAATCCGGCCAATCTAGACGGCGTGGTGGCCTGTGAAACGGTCTTTCCGAATACGCCGAACGTGGCGGTCTTCGATACAGCGTTCCACCAGAGCATGCCGCGGCACGCCTACATGTACGCCATCCCGCAAAAGTTCTACGATGAGTACCGCATCCGCAAGTACGGCTTTCACGGCACGTCGCACAAGTTCGTGATGCTGGCGGCGGCGGAGTTCCTCAAGAAGCCTGTCGAAGAGCTGAAACTGATCACCTGCCACCTCGGCAACGGTTCATCGATCGCCGCGATCAAGGGCGGCAAGGTGCTCGACACCTCGATGGGCATGACGCCGCTGGCCGGCCTGATCATGGGTACGCGCTGCGGGGACATCGACCCCGCGATCATCTTCTTCTTGGCGCGTAAGGGAATCTCAGTCGACGAGATCGACAACGCGCTCAACAAGCGCAGCGGCCTGATGGGCATCAACGGTATTGAAAGTGGCGACATGCGCGACACCGTGAACGCCGCCACACAAGGCAAAGCCGCAGCGGAGAACGCTCTGCACATGTTCGGGCACCGTACCGCCTTTTACATCGGCGGTTACTACACATTGATGGGAGGTGCCGATGCGATCATCTTCACGGGCGGCATCGGTGAAAACAGCGCACCTGCGCGTCAGATGATCGTTTCGCGTCTGGAGGCAATCGGCTGCAAACTAGACGACGCCAAGAACAAGGCGACCGCTGGTAAAACCGGCGTCATTACCACCGATGCATCGAAGCTGCCGGCCATCGTGATCCCGACCGACGAAGAGTTGATGATCGCGCGTGAGACCCTCCGCGTCCTTTCAGAAACCACAAAAAGCACAAAGTAGAGGTAAACGTTTCCATGAGCATTCTTGATTCCATGATTCCCCGCGCCCAAGCGGCAAACAAAACCATCGTGTTGCCCGAGGGCCAAGATCCACGCGTCATCACGGCTGCTGTTAAAGCGGCTCAGACCGGCATCTGCACGCCGATCGTGCTGGGCACGCCCGCCGAAATCGCAGCCGCCGAAGCACAGGCCGGCGTCACGCTGGCTGCATCTGGCGTGCGCGCAATCGACTACACGAACTCCGACCTGCTGCCGCGCCTGGCCACCGCTCTCTACGAAAAGCGCAAAGCCAAGGGCATGACCGCCGAGGAAGCCGAAGCCATCGTGAAGGGCAAGCGCCTCTATTTCGGTAGCATGATGGTGGCGCTGGATCTGGCGCAGGGGATGGTGGCCGGTTCGATTGCTTCGACCGGCGACATGCTGCGCAGCGCCTTCCACTGTGTCGGCACCGCCGCAGGCATCAAACTCGCCTCCTCAACATTCATCATGGACCTTAAGACACCGACCGCGTCCGGCGATACCACGTTACTTTTCGCGGACTGTGCCGTGATCCCCTGCCCGACGGCCGAGGAACTGGTTGATATCGCACATGCCACCGCCATCTCCTACCGTAAATTGATTGGACGCCAGCCGCGTCTGGCCTTCCTCAGCTTCTCCTCCAAGGGCAGCGCCAAGCATGAGCTGGTGGACAAGGTACGGACCGCAGCGGAGTTGACCCGTCAGCGCTTTGAGACGCAGGACGTGGATGCCATCGTTGACGGAGAGGTCCAGGCTGACACCGCGCTCGTGCCCGCAGTGGCAGCCGCCAAGAACAAGGGCGGCGCGCTTCAGGGCAATGCCAACGTGCTGATCTTCCCCGACCTTCAGGCCGGAAACATCAGCTACAAGCTGGTGGAGCGGCTGGCCGGCGCAACCGCGCTGGGTCCCGTGCTCCAAGGCTTGGCCAAGCCGATCAACGACCTCTCGCGTGGTTGCAGCGCCGATGACATTTTCGGCACGCTCTGCATCACCGCGCTTCAGAGTGCCTAACGCCCACCCCTGAATCGACCCGTCCGCTTCGCCATGTACATCATGGTTCCACGCTCGGTCTTCAAGTGATCGTTATCCTGTGTCCTGAAATCGGCTGTGGCACGGCGACGCGAAGCTAATTCCCGTACGCTGATCTGCCACAGACCGCGCCGATCATTCGGGGCCAGATCAAGCGTGAGTGTGAGTTGTCCATGCTCGGTACCGTAGTATCCGCTCCCCTCAGCCTGCGCGCCAGCCGGATCGAGGATGTCGACACGCAACGGTACCACGGCATCGATCGGCTCCTCTTCCTGATCCACCACGGAAATCGTGCAGGACAGACGGCCACCAAGGTACGCTTCCTGCGCAACGTTGACACGCACCGCATTGATGGCGCGCTCTGTGACCATCAGCACGCAACCGTCACAAGGACCGAATGTGTGCGCGACGGTCAGCCGCCCATCCCGCACATGCGCGTCCAAAGCGCACCCTTCCACCAGATCGTACACATAGCCCGAGGAGCGCGCCAGCGATAGCACAGCCGTTGCCGGAACGCCGTTCTCCATCACCAGGCCATACTGCCCGACGTAATCTCCAAACTCGCGCCGATCGTTGACGGCAAAGAGATAATCGGTGGAGCCGTACGAACGGCAACGGGGCACCACATCTGGCGTTGAGGCATCGCAATAGCGCTGGTAACGTGTGTCGAGTGCCGCACGCAACTCGGCGGATTTGGCGATCAAAGCGGCGCGATCCTCATCCGCCTTGCCCGTCCGCGTATAACTCGCGAGCGTGATGTCAGCCTGGATGGCCGGGCAGAGACGTTCATCCCCCACCACCACCCCGCCCCGCGCCTGAAACGCCTGGACCGTAGCCGCCACGCCAGCCGTCAGTACATCGCAGTCCATCATGACCACCACACTGTATCTGTCCAGTCCATTCGTTTTCACCGTTTCATCGTAGATGATCTCGGGCTGGAGATGCGCCCACAACAACATCTGATAGGCGTCGCCGGACCACCCTTCGCCCCAGCCGTAGGTTCCGCGCTGCGCGAACATCTGCGATGCGAAGCTCTCCAGAAACGCGACATCACTGGGTCGGTCAGGAACTTGCAGCAAGGTGGGACCCAGCGGCTCCACGACCTCTTTGATCAGGCGGCGCAACTCATGCTGGGTCTGCGGATGGGTGTAGCGATAGGCGCTCTCATCGCTCTGAGGCACCAGCGATTCCCATCCGTGATACATGATGCCGCGCACCGGCCGGGCCAGTTTTGTCCAGAACGTCTCGCGCAGGTGCATGGGCGCAATGGTCAGGAAAGCCGCGTCGGGATCAGTGTCCATCCACGGCGGGGCGGGTACATTTCCGCCCTCGCCCCCCTCCGTGAGCGGTGCCGTCTGCGAGCGGTACCAGATGATCTGGGTCATCTTCATGACCTGCTGTGGCTGAGCAGCGCCGCGCGCCATGGCAAACAGCTCGTCGGTCGCCACGCCGATGCGGATCGGGTCGGGATAAGAGTAGGTCCATTGCGACAGGACATCCACGTTCCCGCCGCTTCCGTAGACGCTCGCCACACGCACTGCCGGATCGTGGAATGTCCAAAGCCCTTCCCGCCCGGTCGACCGGAGCCCCCGGTGCAATTCGGAGTTCATGCGATTCCAACCGTCGCCCTCCTTCCAATACCAAGAGAGAAAGCGCAAGAGCTGATGGTCATCAGGGATCACCCTGTTCGATGGAAAGTCATCCAGTTCGGCATAATCCACACCGTACTTGCTCGGTGCGTTCGTCGGGTAATCCGCGCCGGTCGCGCCTTGACACGCCGCGCGGTCATGCGCGTGCCAGCAGACGTCCGCTTCGTCACGCACCTCGGTATGTAGCAAAGCCGCCTGCCAGGCCGGAAAAGCGCTGTAGGCCTGCGCCACCGATGCGCCTATATTAAAAGCGAACGCCTGCATCTCTGGAAACGCCGCGCAGAGCGCCGGTCTTTGGTCGTCGCTGGCACCCTCACGATTCACACGCCGGAACTCCGGCTTCTCGACAGCCGCCCAGTGGCCGGGTGAAAGCGTCGCGATGATGCCGACATCACGTGCCAGCGCGGTATCCAGCAGCCGCTTAGCCTCTGCAAGGTACACAGGTTCCTCGGGCGCGACCGGCTGCCCCGCTTCATAGATGCGCGCATAATCCGCACTTAACCCCAAGCAGTGCGTGAACCCGATTTCCGTCAGGCGCGGCAATTCGTGCAGAAAAATATAGTCCCACAGCACCACCGGCATGCGCGGCGGACGGCGCGGCACCAGCGTGAACGGCACACTCTCCTCGCTTACATAGGATGCCGTCCCATCCTCCAAAGAGGCCGCGATACGTAGCCGCATCATATAGTTGCCGGGACGCAGCGTCGTGTCGACAGGCACCTCGTTCGTCCGACTCCCGCCCGATGCGAGTTCCGGTATCTGGTAGCGAGCGGCCTCACGTCCCTCGACCGTGCAGAGCAAAGAGACATCGTGCGCGGTCTGCTGACGCTGGGCATTGGTCAGTATGAAACGCAAGGACGACGCCTCTTCCATGCGCACAAACACGCTCCGGTCGGAGATCAAGGACACTGTTATCGGACGGAACTCCAGCGCACCTTGACACAGCCGCACCTGCGTCAGGTATCCCGGAAAGCCAAAATAGTAGCTGCCGAGACGGTCACCGATAGAGAGATGATGGTCGCCCGGCGCGATATACCCGCGTCCCGTCCGGGTGACCGTGCCCTGCGCCGTGCCGTCCCTGAAAAACCGCACGGTCCCGGCGCCGTCGTAGGTGACCGCGAGATGCGTCCAGATGTTCGTCGCGAACACCGAGGGCTGCGAAACATACTCTTCCGAACCATCGCCGAAACCGAGTCGCAGATAGGCACATCGTTGATCATTTTCGTTGGCGGCTCCCAGCGTCCATTGGTAATCCGTGTGCGCCACATATTTTTTGTCGACCAGGAACGCTACGGGACAATCGACAAATTCAGGCTTCGGTTTGATCCACATCTCCAGTGTAAACGCGCCCCGGGGCGAAAGCGAGGGGTGATTGGTCACGATGGCCGCGTGGCATTCGTCTTCCACCGGCCAGCCGCAGAACGATTCCAGACAGGAGCCCCAGCGGTCGTCCGGCACCAGCACGGCCCCGTGCAGTACCGCATCGCGTCCCTTGCCCGACGCATCCTTCAGGTCTGCGAAGGCCCACAGGCCCACCACTTTCTCGCCGGTCGCGTCCGCGCCCGTGTAGGGTGCCATCCAATTTTCACATGGCTGTCCTGCGTACAAGATCCACGCCGACATCACCAGCGCACAAGCCAATCCGACACTGGTTTCCATATATCCCTCCCGTCAATCAATCACGTCCGCTACGCCGACGCACATTATGCGAAAGGGTACGGACGCCTGTCAATTGGGCTCTGTCTTCCCATAGATTCTGCAGGAAGGTCTGGACGAGGCCATCTTTCGTGTGATCGCTCAGGAAGGTGCCAAGCGGATAGACAAGGACACGCTTGTAGTTGTCGATCCGACCGACATTCGCAAGCTGTACGTCCGTAATGAACTAAACCTAAAAAGAGCAGTTGAGCATGCAGATTCTGAGCAAAGCCCCGTAAACATTGGCTTCCGTTGAGATCCGCGCCGCACCTATTTGGTGCAGAACGCCATTTCTGATTGGAACCACGGAACACACTAAACACACGGAAACAGA
>JAKJHA010000154.1 GCA_022704125.1 Verrucomicrobiota bacterium
GTTGGACGAGGCGGCGGGGACGGCGTGACGGGTGCGCAGGCCGCGCGGCGACAGGAACCACCCGCCGCGGTCCCATCCGATGGCGAGGTCGGTCTCACCCGCATCGAGCACGCCGTCCGCCGGGGCGGCGTCGCGGCCCAGGCAGACCTGGACGTGGTTGGAGGGCGTGGCCTCGAAGACAAGCTCAAGACGGAAGACGCGCGGGCCGTCGGGACCGGCGGCGGGCAGGGCGTGCGTCGCCGACACCTCGCGGTCGGCGGTCGCGGGCTCCGGCAGGCGCGGCACCTCAAGGGTGGCGGCGCCCGCCGCCAGCGCGGCTGCGGCGATGGCAGTGGCTATGGTTATTACGTTGTGTTTCATCTCGTTCCCTTCACTCGGTCCTCCGGCAGGGAAAAGGCGCGGACCCCGCTCCGCGCCTCAAACGAGGTACCGTCAAGCACCCAACAGGAAACGCGGGTACGAGGCCGCGCCCGATCGGGCGCGTCCCCGTGCACTCCGCTCCTGTTTGAAAATTGACGGTTTTTCGTTTGAAGCGTTCTGCGCGAAAGCGCAAAAATCAAATCAGTCTATGGGGTTCGGTTCTCTTCTCGTTCTCCGGTTCTCGCTCTTCTTGTCCGCCAAGCGGTTCTCGTTCGCATGCGGCCTACCGACTACCATCCGGCAACAACGCCGCATTCCATCGTTGAGTGCATTTTATACTCACTGGCAGATCGAACGCAAGGTTGAAAAATTTAAATTCCGTGCGCGTTTGGCAAACCCTGCCAGCCAGCGGTCAGCGCAACACGGGTCGTTGGTTGGCGGGGTTTATATCACTTGCAACTCGACGCCGATTACCGTGAGTGAGGAACGGGGGCTTACGTAGTTGAAGAGGATGTCGCAGGTGTCGAGCCTGGCAGCGGGTACGGTGAAGTCGAACACGTACCGTAGCACGCCCGGTGTGCCTGGAGCCGTCTGTACCTCTGCGAGGTACGGCCCGCCCCCGCGTGTGCGCAGTCCTGCGCGCCACGCGCACCATTCGCCGTCTGGTTGCACGGCGTCGATATCCAACACTACGCGCGCACGCGCACCGGGTTCGAGAGGCTTAAAGGTGTGCTCTGGCAAACGGAGCGTGCCCTGTCCACTTGATGGTACGAAGCGTCCATCCGCAGACATCTCTACCGGCTTGCCCCATTGGGTGAACGCCAGCTCGGTACGCGGGTCCGCGCACTTCCAGAGCGTCTTCCCGGCCGTGTGCGCAGCGAAGAACTCGGTGAAGATGGGTGCCGTGGGACGGTAGAAGAAGTCCAGCGGCGTCACCGAAATGCGGTAGGCCTCGCCGGGAGTGAAGAAACCGGCGCTCAGCGTGTAGGCCATTTTACCCGTGCGGTCTTTCGGTGCCTTCCAGAAGTCGCCGAAGATGTCGTCGCGGGAGAAGGTCTGCCACGCGCCGTCAGACGCGGATTTCCGCTGCGCCTCAAGTCGGTACATAAAGGCGTCGCCGCCTTCGCGCGCCTCGGGGAACGAGATCGTGTAGCCTTTCGCGACGGGGGTTGTCGTCGCTACGGCGTCTGCTGCAAAGGCGGCTTTCGGCGTACGCTGCGCGTGTACGCTTGGACGGAACGGCGCTTCCTGCGCGACGAACGGCAGCGGCACCACCCACGGTGCGCCGGGTTGGGAACGGTCGCGCACGTCGAAGCGCGTGAAGACCAGACGGTCGCGGTAGACATCCATCATCAGCACACCGAAGTTGTCTTTCGCCTGACGCGGCGGCGTGGAGCCCGGGGCGAACCCGCCCCAGGTGTTGAGGCAGCCGATGTTCACGGCGGTGAACTCGCCCTGCCAAATCTGGCGCTCGCTCGCCATGGAGCCGTGGACGTGTCCAGAGAGTTGCACCACCTGCGGGAAGTTGTTCAGCACGCGCCGGCTCTTGTCACAGCCCCAGTGGCGGCTGTGGAACGTCGTACCTGCCGCAGGCAGATGCTCGACCACGAAAACGGGTTTGCCGGGATGCTCCGCACACAGGCGCGCCACGGTCTTTTCGTAATCCTCCCACGAGAGGAAGCCTTTCATGCCCGTCGACTGCGGGAAGACGGCAAACGGCAGCCCCCGCCAGACGAAGTCGCATGTGTGCGGGTTCGGGGCTTCAAGGTGCGTCTGCACGTCTGCGAAAGCGGGCGCTGCGTCACGCGCAATGTTCCAGCCGCTCTCCGACTTGTAGTTGAACACGTCGTGAAAGGCGTAGACGAAAATCTCCTTGGGACGCGACGCCGCGTCAGGATACACCTCGTTCACCGTGCGGCGGTAGCAGCGGTAGCCCTCGGGGAAGTGGTGGTCGGCGATGTCGCCGCAGTTGATCACCATCTCCACGCCCTGCTCTTTGAAGAGCTCCAGTGCGGCGCGTACCTTGACGCAACTCGCCATCGTTTTTTGAACGTGCGTGTCGGTCACGAGGCCCACGCGCGCGATGCGCGGATTGTCTGCACCCAGCGCTGGCAGTACCCCCGCCGCCAGCATCTCCCCCAGAAATGTCCTTCTCCTGATACCCATGTCGCTTTTCCTTTACCGGATGATCACTACTGTGCCGCCTCCGATTGCCCCAAGTTCAGCCCCGTAGTCCGTGAACGCATGCTCGCCCAGTGTGAGGGTGTCGTTCTGCTTGTCCCAGAAGGCCGGTATGCCTTCTTGCGTGAGGACCGGGCGGTAGTCGCGCACGAGCACACCGTCCTGCCAGATCTTGAGGCTGTGTACCCGCGCTTGCGCCGGGAACGCGGCGGTGCCGCGGTCGTTGATGGCGAAGAGATAAAGATTGAGGCCCGTGTTGATCGCATCCGCTACCGTGCTCGAACAAAGCGTCACGTCATCCAGAACCACTGTTTGCGTGCCAGCGTTGAACTCTGTCACCACGGTGTGACGCACGTTCGTGGCGACGGCAGCAGCGTCGCAGCCGAGTGTTCCGTAGGAACTGGCAAACACGCCGTTTGTGACATGCGCCAGGTAGAATGCGTTCTCGCCATGGAGGGCGCTGCGCGCGCCGAGGAGGCCCATCGCGTTGCTGCCGAGATAGCTCTCGTCGCCCCACAGACCCGTGAAGACGAGTTCCGCCTTTGTGCCGCTCTTCGCGATGACGCCCGTATCGAGCCAATTATCGGTGTTCGCGGCGATGTAGTCGACGTAGCGCTTGGGCGTGAGCGTGGCGGTGTTTGTGATGGGGCCGAGTTGCGCGCCCGTGATGTCGGGGCCGTCAGGGAACACGATCTCATCGTTCACGGAGTCGTAGAGGCCGCCCTTGCCGTCCTTCACGCACGGCAGGAAGGCGCGCGCAAGGACATCGTTTGTCCACAGGTTCAGGCCGTAGCAACGCGCTCTCGCGGGGAAGCTGCGTATGTTTTTGGCGTCGCGCACGGCGAAGAGCGCCAAGGTGCCGCCGGCGTCGACGGGCGTCGTGATCGCTTCGCTGAAGATGTTGGTGCCATTGAGCGTGATGGTCTGCGCCGACGCGCCGTAATCCACGACAAAGTGCTCCTTCGAGCCGGGCGTGAATTGTGCCTCCACTCCCGTGACTGCGTTCGTGAGATACCGCTTTCCTTCGTTATCTCCATAAGCCGCCCAGGCCCGTGTGCCCACCTTGTGGAGCATGTACATGCGCATGCTGCCGTACATACCGAGGTAGGTCGATTCGGTCTTGTCCTCCAGCCACATGAACTCACCCTCAGCCTTGACGCCCGTGACCGCTTGGACTCCTGTATCAAGCAACTGACCGCCATTCGATTCGATGTACGTCACAAGAAAATCGGGCTTCCCGGAAACGATATGCTCAGGCGAAGGTAACGAAAGGAAGGTTGTCTGGCCTGAGAGGATCTCGCCCGTTACGCGGTCATAGAACGCGCCAGCCACGTTCCTGCTCCATCCCCCGACGTGATAAGCATACGGCACGAGATCACGCACCAACGTGTAGGCGGTGTCGTTCGCGTTCGTGGTGGCCGTTTGCCAAATCTTGAGCGCATAACAGCGTGCGTGGGCATGGTATTGAGGGCCGTTATAGTTGATCGCGAAAAGGTAGAAGTTCACCCCCGTGTCGTATGCGGCCGCATCCGAGTTGTTACATTTCTCCAGACCGTCCACGACGACTCGCTGACGCCCCGACCGCAGTTCGCTCGCGATTTCATAACGCACGCCATCGGCGAAGAGGTTTTGATTCTGCGGGCTGACGTACTTAAAGGTACCGTGGCCGTAGGCGAAGGCTTCCCAGGAACGGTGCAACGGAAAGACGCGCGAATCGCTACTGTCCTTGCGCGCACCGATGTAGGCGTGGTCACCGGGGTTGCCACTCGTGTACATCATGTCGGTCTCGATCTTGGTGCCGCTGCGACCCCGCACGCCTAGATCGACATACTGCCCGCCACTCGATGCCGCATAGTCGACGACGTAGCCAGCCAAGCCCTCCGCATTGAGCGGCCCGCCCACGCCGGAAAAATCTTCGCGCGCCGGGAAGCAAACCTCATCGTTCACGGCGTCGTAGAGACCCGGGCGCCCGTTTTTCACGCACGGACGGAAGTCGCGTACGAGTGTTCCCTCGAACCACATCTTGAGCCCCTTGCAGCGCACATGGGACCAGTAGTACGGCGAGCCGAAGCGCCGTATGGCAAAGGCCGTGATCGTGCAACCAAGGTCCACGTTCTCCGTGCTCGAATATGACCAGACATTGGTGCCGTTGCGTATGATGGACTGGGCACCGGCTGAGAAATCCACCGTCACCTTGTTGTATACGTCCTTCGCCCAGAGTGCGGTCGAGCCCGTGCCGGGATCATCGAAGTAGGTGCGCGTGGATCCGTACGCCGTCCACATCCTCAGCCAGTACACGTAGTGCATCATGTAGAAGTGCGAGGTGCCGCTCACGACCGCTCCCAGGAATGTCTGCTCGGCGTTGTTATTCATCCAGCAAATTTCCGCCTCGGCCTTCACTCCTGTGCGGGCTCTCACGCCTGTGTCGAGAATCTGTCTGCCGTTGCTTTCGACGTACTCCACGAAGTAGTCCGGCTTGCCGGACACCGCCGTGCCCCACTTCGTCCAGTCGGCGGGCGGTATGAGCGAATTGCCGAAAATACGTTTGGAGACGGTGTCGTAGAGACCGCCCTTACCGTCCTTCACGCATGGGCGGAAGTCGCGTACAAGCTGGTAGTCGCCGTTCGCGTCCGTCTGCCAGATCTTGAGGCCGTAGCACTTCGCCTTGATGGGATATTGCGGCGTCGGCCGCGTTGCGTAATTACAGGCGAAAAGATAGAGGTTCGCGCCGGTGTCGTGAGTCGCCGCATCTGTCGCGGTCACCACGGTCCTGCCGTTGAGCACCAGTTTTTGGTGACCGGCTCTCAACTCGCTCTCCACGAGATAGCGGTAGTCGCCTTTGAGCGTGCCGAAAGCGTCTTGGCGCTTGTAAGAGCCGTAACCGTAGGCGGCGAAACCGCCCGAGATGTGGAAGAGGAAGAATCGGCTCTCGGTATCATCCTTGCGTGCGTCGAGAACAGCCCGGTCTTGACCGATATGGCTCGAATCGATGGAGATGTCAATCTCGGCCTTCGTGCCACTGCGCCCGATGACCTTTGTGTCGACATGTTGCCCGCCATCGGCCGCCACGTAGTCGACAAAGAAGTCCGGCGTGTCGATGGTCAGTATGGGCGGCGTGGTGACGTCCGCCGTGACGGCCGCGCCCTTCGTCCCGTATTGCCCGACGGGCTGTACGGAGAAGCGGTAGGTCGTGTTCACATCCAGATCGTCGGACGGGAAGGTGTAGGTCGCCGTGTCGCTGCGGTCGGCTGGCGCCTTCCAGAAGTCACTGAAGATCTCGGTGTGCGCGATAGCGGTCCATGCGCCGTCGCTTTGCTTCTGCACTTCGAGCCAGTACGTCATCGCGTTGTCGGTGACCTGCGGAAACGTGAGCGTGTAGCCGGTCGTCTGCTCTCCATTCACCACCGCTTCGACGGTCAGCACGGTGCCGCCGCCGAAAGCAGGCGGGTTCGCCTGCTCCGCCGCCACGCGATTCGCGCGGTTGTAGGGTGCCGTCGCCTCGACATGCGGCAGGTTGATCTGCCAGCGGTGGTCGGGATCGATCTCCGTGCCGTCCAGCACATCCCAGCGGGTGATGACGATCCTGTCGGTGAAGACATCGACAAGCAAGACGCCGTTTGCCGTCTTGCCCGTGGTGGCGGCCTTGCCGTCGAGAACGCCGAACCACTGCTGGAGGCAACATGCGTTTACCACAC
>JAKJHA010000155.1 GCA_022704125.1 Verrucomicrobiota bacterium
GCCTGTACTTGATCTCGATTATGCGCACGACTCGACAGCCGATGTCGATCTGAATGTCGTGATGACCGCCGACGGACGTTTCGTCGAACTTCAAGGCACCGCCGAACAAGAACCATTTACCGAAGAGGCTCTGGACACCCTGCGCGCTTTGGCGAAGAAAGGTATCCGTGCCCTGATCAAACGTCAGCGCCAGGCGCTGCTCGACAACCCCCTTTGACCTTATGATAAAAAAATCACTCATCACCGGCGGGGCCGGCTTCATCGGCTCCCATCTTGCGCGCCGTCTGCTGGAGGCGGGCCACGAAGTCACCGTCATGGACAATCTCTTCACGGGGACAAAGGCCAACATCTATGACCTGATGGACAACCCGCGTTTCACCTTCATCCTGCACGATGTGACGCAGCCGTTCTGGGGCCAGTTCGACGAGGTCTACAACCTCGCCTGTCCGGCCTCGCCGATTCACTATCAGCGCAATCCGGTCGAGACCATCAAGACCTCGTTTCTTGGCATGATGAACGTGCTGGAGCTCGCGCTCAAAACCAAGGCGCGCGTCTTTCATACTTCGACGTCGGAGATCTACGGCGATCCGCAAGTCCATCCGCAGCCCGAGAGCTATTGGGGCAATGTCAACACCGTGGGTTTGCGGAGTTGCTACGATGAAGGCAAGCGCGCGGCTGAAACCCTGTGCGCCGATTATGCGCGCGAGTACAATGTTGATGTGCGCGTGATCCGCATCTTCAACACCTATGGGCCTCATATGCACCCGCAGGACGGCCGCGTGATCAGCAACTTCATCATGCAGGCGCTCAAGAATAAACCCATCACGCTCTATGGCACCGGCGAGCAGACGCGCAGCTTCCAGTATGTTGACGATCTGGTAAAGGCGATCCTGCTCTTCATGGCGCTAGACACCAAGAGGGTCAAGGACTTCTTCGCTCAGAAAGAGATGGGCCTGCCGGTACTCAACGTGGGCAATCCGGGCGAGTACACGATCAAGCAACTCGCGGAAGAGACCCTGCGCCAACTGCCCGAGAGCCGCAGTCAGATCATCTTTCAGCCGCTCCCCAAGGACGACCCCAAGCGCCGCAAACCAGACATCGCGCTCGCGCAAGAGTTGCTCGGCTGGACCCCTGAGGTGCCGTTGCGCGAAGGACTCGCGCACACGATCGACTACTTCCGCGGTGTCGCGCGGAAGTAGAGTTGGCAGTTAAAATTTAGGATTTAGGAGTTTTAGGGCGTTGGGCGTTTGCGCTCGGTCCTGTGGGCGGCGTTTACGCCGCCATCTTCGTGACAAGGACGCAAAACGCTCAACCCAAAAAACAAGGGCGGGGCAAGCGTTTGCTTGCCCCGCCCTGTTTGGTTATCGGCTAGGGTTGTTCTTCTGGCCCGAGGATCTTGATGAGCGTGCCGATGCTGTGCGACGGCAAGCCTTCCACCACGTACAGCGCGTCCGCACCATCGAAGGAGAAGAAGGCGTAACGGGCGTCGTTGGTGACCTCGAAACTGCGCATGGCGGTGAAGCTCACGCCGCCGAGCAGCGCCTTGATTTCGTCGGCAGTGAAGGCCTTCAGTTGCGCCACGACAGACTTGCCGTCGTCGCTCAGCGCATAGACGCTCAACGCGCCGTCGTCGCACTGCACGAAGAGCAGCAGCTCGCCGAGGCCGACGCCGGCCACCTTGACGTTGGCGACACGACCAGACAGATTGTTGAGCAACAGGCTCTCTGTACCGGTCGCGGGATCAAGCACGTAGACGCTTGCGATCCCGCCGTTGGTGACCACGCTCTCGCCGTAGTAGACAAGATCGGTGTCGCCGATACCGTACACGTTGATCGCGCTGAGCCCATTCACCGAGGTGGTGTACACGGCGTTGGAGATCAGGCTGATGCCGTTCGTGGTCAGCGAGCCGACATCCCACTTGACGATCTGGTTACGCGGTGCGCCGCTACGGTTGTCGGTGTACAGACTGGTGCCGTCGCGACCAAAGTCCAACGTGTCGAACTGCACGGTCTGCGCATCGGTCTGGATCACCGAAGTATCGCCAGGCCATGACGCATCCAGCGCGAGGCTGGAACTGGCCAGCGGTGCGCCGCCGCTGCTAGTCAGCACGCGCAGGTCGCGGTTCGAGATGGCGCCGGACTTCCAGACGGGCGCTGCGCCGCATCCGGTCCAGATCT
The DNA here is from genome assembly GCA_022704125.1 of Verrucomicrobiota bacterium. Lineage (GTDB taxonomy): Bacteria > Verrucomicrobiota > Kiritimatiellia > RFP12 > UBA1067 > DUPH01. Next base: position 2,178 of record JAKJHA010000155.1, read on the forward strand.
TCAGGTTGTCGATCTCGGCCTTGACCTTGTTGGAGGTCTTGAAGCAGATGGCATAGGCGTCCCAGCCGATGCGCTCGTCCCAGTAGCTCTGGTTCTGATCCATCTGCGAGACCAGCATGTCGTTGACGTAGACCGACGGCCCTTTTTCCATGGACATGTGGACACGCACAGTGAGGGTGATGTTGGTGTAGTTGTAGTACAGCACGTTGTTGTTGGCGGGCGTGTAGTAGGGCTTACCGTACAGCATATACATCATGGAGTTCTGTCCGGTTGCATTGAACGGCCAAGTGTTTTTGTTGTAAAGCTCCCACTTGTTGCCGTTGTGCCGGATCTGGTTGTAGCCCTCACCGCGGATACGCACGTCAACCGTGTTGTAGACGTTCGATCCGGTGTAGTTGCACAGGATGGCCACATAACGGAAGTTGTTGGTGCTCGCGTTCCGGTATGTGACGTCATACTGGTACGAGTAGTCATTCGTGCAGTAGGCCCGCATGTAATCGCTGGGCTTGATGATGATGTACGAATCTTTGGAGGCACCGACTGTTTCATCCAGATTATCCGTCGTGAATTTACCGCCTTGGATTGAGTAACGCGCCGTATGCGGGAGGTTGTTAAGCGGCGCAGCGGGCAAGTCCACAATCTCCCAGCCGAGCGCCTGCTCGACCGCAGCGTTGTCCAAGGCCTCAATGCCGTCGAAATCCTGCTCGTAGATCATCGTGCCGGCGGGCACGGGCGGCTGGATGGGCTGCGGGCAGCATCCGGTCCAGACCATAAGGTTGTCGATCTCGGCCTTGATGTCACGCGAGGTCTTGAAGCAGATCGCATAGGCCATGTCTCTCAACGCGGGCCAGTTCTGGGTGTTGGCCTCCATCTTCGAGACCAGCATGTTGTTCACATAGACGGTGGGGCCGTGCTCTCTGGACATCTCCACGCGCACCGTCACGGTCTTGTCCTTGAGGCTGAGTTGTGTGCCCGACACGTATTGTTCCCCGAAGAGCCGGTAGAGCATGGAGTTGGTACCGGTCGCGCGCAACGGACAAGTGGATGGAGTAGGGGTGTAGTGCGGCCAATTGCCGCCGATACGGGCTTGATTGAAGCCGTCGCCTCGCATACGCAGGTCCACGGTGTTGTAGACGTTGGTGCCGGTATAGTTGCAGAGCAGCGACACGTAGCGGAAACCGTCGTCGGACGTGGCGCGGTAGGTGAGGTCATACTGGTAGGTGTAGTCGTTGGTGCAGTAGGCCCGCATGAAGTCACTGGACTTGATGAGCGCGTAGGAATCGTTGGACGTACCGCCGGCAGTGGCATCGAGGTTATCGGTGGTCAGTTTACCGCCGGAGATCGTGTAGGTCGCGGTATGCGCCAGTCCCGGCGGGTTGTTCTCAACTTTCTGCCAGCCGAGCGCGTCAAGGGTTGCGTCGGTCGTGGTGGTCTCGATGCCGTCGAAGTCCTCGTGGTAGATCAGCGTTCCGTCGGGGACGCCGGCAGTGATCGGGGCGACCTCGTCGGCGCAGCCCGCCATCGTCAGGCGTGAGATGTCATAGAGGTAGGCCGGGGCGGTCTTGCCGGTACCGGAGGGCAGGAACAGATAGCTGTCCCCCGCGTCTTTGTTGAGATACTGCGGGTTAGTGACCGAGATCTCCTCCTTGAGCTTCAGGGAGGGCCGTTTATACCAGGCCTGTTTCTGGACTGGCGGTGTCCACAGCACATGCAGGTGGATATTGGCAGCACCGCCGGAGGAAGGCGGATTCAGCATAAACGCAAAGCGTTCGTCGTTCGTCACTTCAAAGTTGCGGATACGCGCTAGAGCCGGATCACCGACGAACGCTTTAACTTCGGCGGAGGTGAAGCTCTTGACCAAGCCGCCTACGGATTTGCCGTCGGCATTCAGCGTGTAGATAAACAGTGCGCTGTCGTCGCACTGGACATAGAGGTGCATCTGCCGCCCGGGCACGTTACCGCCGACTTTGACGTTCATGATGTCCAGATTTTTACCGACAACGCCCGCTTCGCCAGTACGGTCCAGTGTGGTCAGTACCGTTTCTTCCATCTTGTCGAAATCATAGACGCAGATCTTGCGCGGGACGACTCCCAGTGCATCGTCGCCCTCGCCGTAGTACACCAAGTCTTTACCGGCGATCGCATAAACACTGACGTTGCGGACACGGCTGAGCGAGGTGAACGCAACAGCGTTGGTCGTGAGTCCGATACCGCTGCTGATCAGGTTGGTGACATTCCACTTGACGATCGTCGTACGTCGCGGGATGGCCGAATCATCGCTCTTGTAGACGTCCGAGTACAGATGTTCGCCGGAAGGGCTGAAGGTACAACCGTCAAAATAGACCTTGGTCGGATCGTTAGTGACATTGAAGGTGTTGATGTCCTTGAGCCACGGCGCCGTCACGGGGAAACTGGTGTGATCCGGCTGCGTACCGGTCTGTCCGGTCAGCACACGGCGTAGACGGGAGGAGACGGCGACACCTTTCCAGGCGGTGCCCCAATAATCGACGTGATTACCTTGGGCGATCGGGGCGACATCGTTTGATGACGCAGCGGCGGTCAGCGCCGGGATGCTGTAGAGATAAGCAGTGCCACCACCTGATCCGGTCACTAGGGCGAGGTACTGGTCGGCCTCATCCTTGCTCATGTAGTGAGGGTCTGTTCCGGTACTGCCAACCAGCTTTTCATCGTATTTCAGGGCGGGGGCTTCCCACCAAAGACTGGCCTGCGCCAGACTTCCTGTCAGCAAACCGCATATTCCCAGCACCCATGCGATGCGGGTCATTGACGTTGTATTCATATCCATCCTTTCGTTTTGAGGGGATCCGTCGCAAGCCCTCGTTGCGAACGTGAGCCGGTCACTCCGACCACAAACCCATCAATATCCCTCTAGTATGGCATCATCTGAGATTGGGTGCAATCGAAATCCCCCCAATCACATCTCTTTGAACCAGTCTTCGGCCGAGAGGTTGGTTACGGTGTTTTGGGGTTTGGCCGCTTGTTCGGTCAGGTTACGTTTTTCGTCGGCCGTCAGGACACGTCCCGCGATCAGCAGGTCGCCGGTTTGGAACGAGACCTTGACAGCCCGCGCCCGTTCCCAGCGGAACTGCGAGTTCAGGCAAATCGGGATGTCGGCAGCCATCATGCCCGGCGCGATCACGCGGGGCTCGGCCAGTCTTTGGCGCATCTGGCTATCCAAGGCCGAAAGACGCAGCAGAGGTTTGACGTCCATGCTTTGGACCTCTTCGCCGGACTCCAGCAGTAGCGTCACGCGCGTACGCGCCAACGTAACCGGTTGCGGGTTGCCGAGGTTGATGACGGTCAATGTGGCGTAAGTGACCGGCTCGGTGGTGTTTCGGCTGAAGGCGCGCGACTCGGCGGCGTTCTCCTCGAACGACGTTAAGACAACCTGCACACCGTTGCTCTGGCCTTCGCCATACCAACCCGGCTTGAACAGCGAGTGGTCTTCGTCGGCCAGGTAAGGATTGCGGGAGGCAACCAAACTGGGCGTGTTTGTGCGGCTGACAGGAGCCTGTTGCTTATACATGTTCACGGCAGCCAAGATCAACATGAGCAGACCACCCGGCACGCCGATGAGCAGACGGTTGTGCACGCGGCGACTCCAGTGGTTCAACTGGACGATTTGCGCGTATCCGCCGGTCGCGAGAGCCGCGACGGCCAGCAGGCCCGCGAGGAGGCACAACGCAAAGAGTGGCGGTTCACGACGCGAATGGGCGATCAACTCCGCGACCACGGTGATCATGAACGCGAGAGCGGCGGCCATGACACACAGGGCCGAAGCGTTGCGTCTATTGCCGACACCGACACGGGTGTCACGGCGACGCGAGGAACTGCTCCTTTCGCTGTGCCGGTCGCCGGTGTGTATCCGGCCGCGATCTTCCGCTGCGTGTGTGGAGGAACTATGGCGCGAAGTGCCTTCACGCGAGTGCCGGTGTTCGCGCCGGTGAGTGCTGTGCGTACGGCGATGGAGGCGGGGCATGCTCATGTTGCTGAGTTCGCTCCGTGAGGATCGGGGTACGCGCCAATGGTGCAGGCG
>JAKJHA010000156.1 GCA_022704125.1 Verrucomicrobiota bacterium
TTCAAGGTTTCATGGTTTCATCCAAATCGGGATCGGGATCGCTATCGGGATCGATTGTTTAACCACGGAACACACCGAACACACGGAAAGGCATGGCTCTGTTTCCGTGTATTTAGTGTGTTCCGTGGTTCCAATCAGAAATTGCGTTTTGCACCAAACAGGTGCGGTGAGAGCCGCGACAAAACCCAATGTTTACGGGGCTTTGCTCAAAATCTGTACGCTCAACTGCTCCCTTTAGGGTGCAGGTACGAGTAGAGGAAGGTGGGACGGTGCTTAAGCCCCAGTTTTGCCATGATCTCCTGGGCAGAGAGCGGTGTCTTCTCCATCGCTGACAAGAGGCGTGCAACTTGTTCGGTTACTTGTTCGCCAACTTGTTCGGTCGGGATTAGTTCCAACTTTCAACGTTCAAGGATTGTACAGGTGGACGGCGAGGTCATGCTCGAAGGCGAGCAAGGTCTGGCAGCGGTCGCAACGCGCGGAGTCAATCTGACGGGATTCTTGCGGCAAAGTTGCGCGTTCGCCGCAGGTGAAACAGCGGACCGCAGCACCAGCAGTGGCGACGGCGAGATGTCCGGTGGCGGCATTGCGTGCGAACCAGTTGTCCGAAGGCCGTCCATTGAGCGTGTCGTATGCGTTCTTGATCTGCGTGAATTTTTCGGCAGTCAGCGCTTGAATGGCGGGATCAAGTCCGCTGTGCTTGTCTGGATGGTAGGTCAGGCTGAGTGTGCGGTATGCGCTCTTGATCTGCGCCTCATCGGCGTTGTAGGGAATGCCCAGGACGTTGCAGGCGTCACGCCGTTCCTGCGCGGAGGCTGAATGACGCACGTAGAGTAGCGCGGCCGTCCGAAGGTCGTCATCGTGAATTCCCGCCGAACGCGCGTAACCGGCGATGCAGTCGGCTTTGGCCGGTGTCGCGTCGCCATCGCTGACGGCCACGCGCCACAACCAGACGGCCGAGGCGTGTGCGAGGCCGGGGGCGTCGCGCACCATCGCGGCGAGCCGGACCAGCGGGCGGTCAATCCGCGCGCAGTCGTCAATCAGATACGCGAGGTCTTGCGGTGCAAGCACGCCGCCGACCGCTTGGTTGATCTCAGCGAGGATCGTGCGGATGGCGCGGTCTTCGCGCGTGGTGTAGCGTCCGTCGGTCTGCGCCAATTCATACAACGCGGCGGCGGTGACGGCGATCAGACGTTGCGCCTGCTTCTTCGGCGAGGACGCCTTGCGGTCAACGAGAAAGTGGCCTGCGGTGGCACCGGCTACTGCGCCCCAAGGGCCGAAGAACGAGCCGATACTGCCGCCAATCATTTTACCTTGCCAGGAAGACATGTCTGTATTTGAAAAAGTGAAATGTGATCAGTGAAAACAGGTGGGGTTGGGCATCATGGAAGCGGAACGAGGTGGACGGCATGGCCGCCATTCATGGCCATGTCGGCGGTGAGTGTGTCGGCGGCGGTCACGCGGCGCGTGGCGCAGGTGACGTGCGTACGGTCGGAACCGCCCGGCGCACCGTCGCTGTAAAGAGCGGCGGTGTAGGTTTTGCCGGGCGTGAGGAACGAGAGGGGAATCTCCAGCGTGCGGCGCTCAAGGGCGTTGATGGTGCCGATGAACCAGTCGTTGCCGCTGCGTCGCGCGATCGATGCGTACGCGCCGATCCGGCCGTGCAACACGCGCGTGTCATCCCAGACCGTCGGCATCTGTCGCCAGAAGTCCAGTTCCGGCTCGCCTTTATACATGCCGGGGTTGTCGTACCAGAAGAGAAACTGCCAAGGGCTGTAGGTGACGACGCCCAACGCGAGCTGGTGCGCCCGTGTGTTTTTGACGCGTCCGTTGTACCAGCAGGGCGTGTAGTCGCCGGGACCGCACAGATAACGGGTGAAGGGCAGTGCGCAATTGTGCGGCGCTTCCGGCATCTCTTCGTTGCCGCGGATGCCTTCGACCGTCATGACGTTGGGCCAGGTGCGCTGGTTGCCGGTGAGGCGGTATTCGTCATGGATGTCGATCATCATGCGCGCTTCGCCGGCTTTGCGGATGGCGTCTGAGAGCCAGACCGTCCACTTCTGGCTGCCGACGTTGACGAAACCGTACTTCATGCCGACGATACCCCACGAGGTGTAGAGCGGCAGCAATTCGTCGAGGCGGCGTTCCAGTTCGCGTCGGTTGACATAGAGGATGACGCCAATACCGTTCTCTTTGGCGTAGCGAATGACCTTGGGCAGGTCCAGCGGCCCTTTGGAGCGCTTGGGGTCAAGCGTGACGGTACGGGCGTCGGAAGCGTCATCGTACTCGTGGCCATACCAACCGGCATCGAATTCGATGTATTGCAGGTTCATGGTCTTGGCGAAGTCCACACACGCCAAGCCGCCCCTCGTGGTCAGAGAGGTTTCGCGGATGACCTTGCCGGGCTTGATCCACGAGGTGTCGGCGATCCGCGAGGGTTCGTTGAGGTTGAGGATGAAATCGTTGTTTTCCAGCAGGCGGCAGGCGTTGTCCGCCACCATGACGTAACGCCATGGGGATACGCCGGATTTTTTGAGCGAGACCGGGCCGTCGAGATCAGCCTTGAGCGTGTATGCCTTGCCGGGGGCCGGTGCGAATTTAATGCGGGCAAAATCGATGAGCGCCGCTTCGCCGATGGCGGCAACCGGGCCTTCGGTGGTCTCGACGGTGAGCGGACGCTCCGCACCCTTCTTCACGGTGGAAAGTGTTTCCGGCTTGTATTCGCCCTGAGCGAAGTAGACGGGCCAGGCACGATGGTCACCGGTGAAGGTGAATTCGGTGAGTTCGTTTGTGATGGACGCTCGTAACCGAAGCGGTGCCGGCACAGCGTATCGGAAGGCGATTCCCGCGTTATAGGCGCGGAACACGAACATGACAGCCGCGTCCGGGACGGCATGATGTTCCACGCCGAAACCCAACTCCCTGAAGTGGTCTGAGACAATGGCGCGTTCGCCGTACGGCGGTTTCCAGACAAGGTTGGTCTCATCTCGCAGCACATGCTCCGGGCGTATCGCAGCAAAACCTCGGCTCAGGTCGGTGCCGTCCGACAGCGCCACACCCAGGCGCGACGGCAGGATGACGGGCTTGCCTTTATAGTCGACACGGTAGGAGAGGCCGCCGTCCTCCCCCTGCATGAGTGTCACGCGCAGGTTGCCGTCGGGCGACGCGAGCGGAATCGCTTGCGTCGCCGCAGCGGCGGCGGCAAACAAAAGGAGGACGGCGCACGTTGCATGTCGAACGCCGAATATCGTACGTCTCAGCGGGTTAAACATCGGGTTAAATTCCATAGCCGGGCAGGCGCTTGACGCGCAGCCGGGCGTTGGCGGCCGAACTGTTTTTAAAAGCTCGTTTAGTGAGGTCGAACTCCAGCCGTTTGCCGGGATCGAAAAGCGTGGCGAGCGCGACAAGTGACGCCTGTGTGATGTTCCCGGCGTAGGCGAAGTCCGAGCCGACCGGTGCACCGCCCTTGATGGCGTCGAGCCACTCGTGGTAGGGGGAGCCCCCCTTCACGCGCGGGTAGCGCGGGGGCGGCAGGTCTTTGTTGGCACTTGAGGTGTCCACCAGTTTGCCGTCCTTGATAAGGCGGAGGTTTTTGGCACCGTGCGAACCGTAGACGATCACGCCGCTGTCACCGTAGATCACGCCGCCTTCACCGCTCGGGCCGCTGTTGACGTACTTTTCCATGCGGGGGGCGAACTGGTCAGGCGGCAAGCCGTCGGGGCAGGGGACGGAGCGGTAGCATGGGCCGTCGTACCACTTGACCGTGACGGGACCGCGCTTGTTCTTGGCAGGGAAGGAGAGCGTGAAGACGTCGCCTTTCGGGTAGGTGACACCGTGCTTGGCGGGATCCCAATCGCCCAGCTCGTCCACGCGCACCGCCTCCGGCAGACCGAGGTCCAGCGCCCAGAAGATCGGGTCCATCAAGTGACAGGCCCAGTCGCCGAGCGTGCTGCAGCCGTAGTCGGTCCAGAAGCGCCAGCGTCCCGGCAGATAGAGCGGGCAGTAGGCGCGATGCGGCGCGACCGGTCCTTGCCAGAGTTCCCAGTCCAACTCTTTGGGGATCTCATGCGTCTTTTCCAGTTCGTCAAGCTTGTCCATGCAACTGTAGCTGGCGGGTGCCCAGAAGTGCGCCTCCTTGACGGTGCCGATGAGCCCGGCCTCGATCCACTCGCGGAAGGTGCGGATGGAGTCGTAAGCGTGCCCTTGGTTCATCGCCTGATTGACGAGCTTGCCGCCGTGCGCGGCAGCGATCATCTGGTCGACCTCGCCGAAAGTCTGCGCCAGCGGTTTTTCGCACTGGACATGCTTGTTGCGGCGCAGACACTCGATCGACATCGCCGCATGCCAATGGTCAGGTGTGCCGATGGTCACGGCGTCGATCTGCTTATCGAGTTCGTCCAGCATCTTGCGGTAGTCTTTGAAAAAGGGCGCTTGCTTGAACTTCTCTTGCATCTTTCCAGTGCGGCGCGTATCGACATCACAGAGACCGACGATTTCAGCACCGCAGCCGGCCAGCCCCGTGATATTGGAGACGGGGCGTCCGGCGCAGCCGATCGCGGCAACACGGATCCGCTCGCTGGGCGGCGTCTGGCCGCTGCCCGCGATCACGTAGCGCGGTACTACACTGAACACAGAACCGGCAGCCGCCGCGCCCCGCAGGAAGCTCCTGCGTGAAGTTTTCGTCTGACTCATCATAACACTTCCCCCTTCGATGTTTCGTGACCTATGTCTAACGACGGGTTCTATTATGAATCATGCGCGCAAACAGTCAACCCCGCAATTTTAGCTTCGGTTTTTTGTCGCTCATTACCCGCCCATTACTTATTGCCTCTCTCCGTCCCACTATTCGCTATTTCCCATTTTAGAACCCGAACCCAGACTCCTGAACTCTTGATGTGGGGTAAATAAATTGCGTCATCGAAAAATCGAAAAACACCGTTGACAATGCCTGCCGGTAAGACGTATGCTGACAGCACGATTTCATAGAGAGTAGTGTGTGTTGAGGATACGGTGCGTTGTTGTTCTCGCGATGACAGCGAGATATGACCAGAGGTGAGAGGCCGCGTGCATTGCGGCTGGATGTCTTAGAGACCGTCCTGCACATTTTGATTTTGCGCTTACGCGCATTAACGCTTCGGAGAAACCGCCAGTTTATCCAAATGCAGAAGCGAAATGCTCGGAGGTGCGCCGCTACGGCGCGCCTCCAGCCTCGTGTTTCTGCATGGGCGCCTGGCGGTGCCTTCTCCGATGCATGGGCTGGAGTCCGCGCCCTTTTTTGCGCGGGGCACTTAGAGGCGGATTTCAAAGGAGGTTGCGGATGGAACGGGGAAAGGCTCGGATGTGGAATTTGACTGATGATTTTGCGCTTGGGGGGTGGCTGTGAGCGCGCCCGGCATGCATTGGCAGACACTCCTCGTGCTGGCTTTCTGCGTCGCGTGGATTGTCGCGGTTTGTCACGAACGCCAGACCTTCAGGCGTCTCGCATCTGCCGTTGCGTGCGTGTGGGCGTCTTGGCCGCCCGCGTTGCGCGCCCTCGCCGCCGCTTTCCTGGTATGCTGCACACTGGACGCGCAGAAGTCGGGCGGCACGAACCAGACGGCAGGGGCCGGCGTCGGCGGTGCAACGGGAGCCCCGGCTGCCGCGCCGTCAGCCCCGTCGAACCAAACGTCTGGCGGCGCTGCCGCCATGCCTGCGGGGGCGGGCGCGCCTGCTGCCCCCGCGCTCCCGACGCTGGCGGACGGCACCAACTGCTGGTGGATCGCCGAGGGGCGCAGCCCGGCGGACACTGACATGGACGGCATGCCCGACGCCTGGGAGCGCATCTTCGGGCTTGACCCGCTCGATCCTTCCGATGCCGCCAGCGACCACGACCGCGACGGGCTGACCGCGCTGGAAGAGTTCCTGAACAGGACACACCCGCGCCGGCGGGACACGGACGGCGACGGCATGCCCGACGTCTGGGAGGCGGCGCACCGGCCCTTCCTCTGCCCCTGGCTGCCGGACGACGCCCTGGACGCGGATGAGGACGGGCTGGACAACTTCCACGAGTACGCTCTGGGCTGTGATCCGGGCGACCCCGATACCAATGATGACGGGCGGCCCGACGGCGAGGAGGCGGACGCGGGCGTGAACCCCCTCCTTACGCATGCGGACTGGGCGGCCTACGGCACGGCCCTGTTCTCCGTGCGGGTCGACGGGCTGCGCGCCGCG
>JAKJHA010000157.1 GCA_022704125.1 Verrucomicrobiota bacterium
GGTATGTGCGCCTTCTGCGGCGTCCACTGTGAACATCACCGTGCGCGGATAGTGCAGATCTTTGCTGTAGGCGTGGTACAGTTCAACCTGTCGGAAGGGTCCGCCGTCGATGCTCGCCTCGACGATGCCTGCGTCGGGACCGGCCACGACATACGCGCCTACCGCGCGCCCTTCGAACGTCAGCGTGAGTTCCGCGCCGGGCGTTTCGGCACACAGCATCGGCAGCGCCGTGAAGCGTGCACGCTTGCTACCCGGAATCGATTGCCAATCCGGCACGCCCAACGTCCATCCCTGCTTCACCTTCGCCGTCGCCGGATCAATGAAACGTCCTGCGGCGTAGTTCAGCGGATCAAGCGGCGTCAACGGCACCAGACGCGGCGTTTTCGCAACCTCTTTGGGCAGGGGTGCGGACCATGCGCGGTTGAAGAGTTCATCAATCATGCGGGCACAGAGGGTGTTGCCCTGTAGCGACGGATGCACGCCGCCGTACTGCTGCCAAGTCAGCGTACCGGCCGTGATTCGCGTCGCAACCTCTTTGGCCAAGTGGATGGTGGGCACCGCGTACGCCTCAGCCACCGCTGTATGCGCCGCAACCGTCAACGGCGTTTCACCTTTCTGCAGCGTGCTCAACATGCCTTCGTTGAGAAAGAAGGTCATCACGATATCCATGTCGGGGTACGCCTGCCGCGCGTGGCGGATGATCCCTTCCATGCCGCGGATACATGCGTCGCGCGTGTGGTGCGCGTCCTGATCGTCATTCACCGCGAACTCCACGAGGAGCAGGTCGACCGGCCCCTGCCCAAGCACATCGGTGCCGAGGCGGAACGCGCCGGTGGTCGAACAGGTCGAGGAGATGCCGGCGTCGACAAACTTAAACACGGTCTTCGGGAAACGGCGTTGCAAGATTTCGCAGACCAGCGGCCGGTAGCCGTTCATCTCGGTGATCGAACCGCCCAGAAACGCCACGGTGCCTCGACCCTCGCGCTCAAAGGCGATGCGCGCGTTCTGAAAGTCACCGCGCAGATGAACGTTATCGCCGAACTCCGCCGCCGCCGCGTAGACCGCGCCCAATACTGCCGCCGCACACATCCCCAATCGCTTCACCATCTGAAACATCGCTTTCATAACTCCTCCTGCCGTATATCGTAACAAGCGCAACAAGACGCGGCAAGGCTGACGATTTTAGTTTCGAAGAAGACGTTCGTTCAATGTTCAACTTTGCCTAACCCCACACGGCTTGGTACACTCTTTTCTGTCATGAGGAAAGAAACCGGTACGGAGCAGTTTATTGTCACGGGCGGAGCAGGGCTGATCGGAAGCAATCTGATCGCGGCGCTGAATGCGCGGGGAATCGATGACATTCTGGTGGTGGATCACCTGAACCACCCGGAGAAGGAGCGGAATCTGGCGGCGCTCGCCTACCGTCGCTACCTCGACCGCGACGCATTCCGCGAAGCATTGCGTGCCGGACAAATCGCACCGGCCCGGACGCTCTTTCATCTCGGTGCGTGCAGCTCGACCACCGAGACCGATCAGGCCTATCTGGACGACAACAACACCGGCACCACGCACGAACTGTGTACATGGTGTCTGGGCAACGGCACGCGCTTCATCTACGCTTCGAGTGCTGCGACCTACGGCGACGGCGCACAGGGCTATTCGGACGACGATGCGGTCACGCCGCACCTCCAGCCGCTGAATCTGTACGGCTGGTCGAAGCAGAAATTCGACCTGATCGCCCTGCGCGAAGGCTGGCTGGATCGCATTGCCGGTCTCAAATACTTCAATGTGTTCGGTCCGGGTGAAGCGCACAAAGGCGAGATGCGTTCCGTGGTCCACAAGGCCTATCACCAAATCTGCGAGACCGGTGCGTTCGCGTTGTTCCGCTCTCATCGGCCGGAGTATGAAGACGGCGGACAGGTGCGTGATTTCGTGTACGTCAAAGACGCCGTCGCCGTGACGCTCTTCTTTCATGACCGCCCGGAGGTTTCGGGGCTCTTTAACTGCGGTACCGGCAAGGCCCGTTCTTGGATCGATCTGCTACGCGCGATCTACGTCGCGATGGGGCGTGAGCCAAAGATTGAATTCGTGGACATGCCGCCGCATCTGCGCGACAAGTACCAGTACTTCACCGAGGCCGACACGCGCAAGCTGCGCGCGGCCGGCTGCGAGCACGTCTTCCTGCCGCTGGAGCAGGCGGTAGCCGACTACGTGCGCTATCTGGAAGTCCGTCTGTGAGCCGTCCGCTGGATGATACACCGCTTCCGGGCGGCTATCGTGAAATGTGGCGGATCGCCGCGCCGCTACTCCTCAGCATGGCGTCATACACGATCATGCAGTTCTGCGACCGTGTGTTCCTCTCGCGATACAGCAGCGTGGCCATTCAGGCCGCACTGCCGGCCGGCAGTCTGGCGCACACGTTGATCTGTTTTTTTCAGGCAGTGACCGGCTATGCAAGCACGTTCACTGCACATTACCACGGTGCCAAAGAACCCGAGCAATGTGTGCGCTCCGCTGCACAGGGGATTTGGCTGGCGTTCGCCTCATGGCCGCTGATCCTGCTGCTGATCCCGGTCGGGCTCTGGATCATCACAATGAGCGGCCACGCGCCCGATGTGGCCGCAGCGGAGCGTACCTATTTCCTGATCCTGATGGTGGGTGGTATCAATGTGCCGCTCAATTCTGCGGCTGGCGGTTATTTCATGGGCATCGGCCGCACGACAGTCAATTTGATCTCCAATGCTTTCGGTTGTTCATTGAACGTCGCGCTTAATTACGCAATGATCTTTGGTCACTGGGGGTTTCCCGAGATGGGTGTTGCGGGTGCGGCGTATGCAACGCTCATATCGGGCGGCGTGGTCTGCTTGATCCAGCTCGGCCTCTTCTGGCGCGATCCGGTCTTTCAGGCGATGGGTCTGGCGCGGGCTCTGAAGTTGGACACCGCGTTGCTGACACGGATCATTCGTTTCGGCACGCCGTCCGGCCTGCAGTTGCTGATGGATGTCGGGTCGTTCATGGTCTTCATCATGTTGACTGGACGTATGGGCGAACTGGCGTTCGCCACCAGCAACATCGCGCTCAGCATCAACCATCTGGCCTTCGCACCGCTTTTGGGTTTCGGGATGGCAGCCTCGATCGTGGTAGGCCAGCATCAGGGCGCGCAACGCCCTGCGGCCTCCCAGCGTGCCGGGTACACCGGCCTCAAGATGGGGTTGACCTATATGTGTGTGATCGGCGCAACCTTTGTGCTGTTTCCGCACGCATATTTCGAGCTGTTCCGCCCGAAGAACGCCGGGTTCACGACGGAGGAGATGTTGGGGCTGGGACGCAACATGTTGCTGCTGGTGACTGTCTCGGGGTTGCTGGACACTGTGAGCATTGTCTTGAGCGGCGCGCTGAAGGGAGCGGGCGACACGCGCTTCGTCATGATCTACATGATTGCTGGCTCATGGCTGATGCTGGTTCCCGGTGCCTTGTTGCTGTTGTGGGCGGGCGCGGGTATTCTCGGGCTCTGGGGCTGGCTCGCCACGTATATGTGCGTGCTGGCGGTGGGCTTCTGGTGGCGTTGGCAGCAGGGCCGTTGGAAAACGATCCGCGTTATCGGAAGCCGCGCTTATATCCCGCCCGACACCGATGCCGTCTACTGAGCTACCGCGCGCGTCACATCTCAGCCAAAGGCCGTGCGAAGTGCGTGGCGAGGGTCTTGTTAAGCTCGGCGCTGAAAGCCAGCGCCGCATCATCCAGATTGTTGAGCCCCAACGCCTCTGCCGGCTCGCCATCGTCCAAGACCACCATCGCGATATCGGCGGCCGTAAGCGTGTCGCCGCAACGGTAGAGCAGGTACTCGCCGGGACGCTCCGCGACCTTCGCTAGGATTTGGTTACGCACGAGGTCTTCCAGAATATCTTTGACGAATCGGACGGGAATCCTGTGCTCTTCGGCGTAGGCCTCCGCCGCGAACGGACCGCCCAGACTGGCCTTGGCTTGACGTGCAGTCTCGGCGCAGAGCGTCAATGCCAGCAACAGGCGCGCGCGCAAGCTGGCATCGGCGGCGTGCTGTTCGCGCACGTAGGTATCCCGGTGCTGCATCGCGAAGCTGATTTCCGCTCCCAACAGCACAATCTGCCAACTCGTATACACCCACAGCAGCAGGATCGGAAGCACCGCAAAGCTCCCGTAAAGCGTGCTGTATTTGGCGATGCCGATTTGAAGCATCGCGCAGAGTTTGAGCCAGCCGCCGAACAGGATCAGGGTAACGCAGCCACCGACCAGCGCGGGCACCAACTTGACCCGCGTATTCGGCATGAAACCCAACAAGAAGGCAAAGGCCAACGACCCGATCAGCAGTGTCACCGAAAGCTTGAAGAGCCCGCTGTTCAGCAACGAACGCGTCGCGTCCGAGACAACGCCACCCACCGTTTTCTCCATGAAACCGGTCACCATCGAGGCCACCGGCACACTCGATGCCGCCGTCACCAAAAACGGCAGGATCAGACACACGCCGAGATAGTCGAAACATTTCCTTACAAACGGCCGCTGGTACTCGACTCCCCAGACTTGGTTGAAACTCGATTCAACCTTGCCTAGCATACCGATCACAGTCCAGAGCAGCATCACCGCACCGATACCACCGAGGGTGCCAAACTCAAGCTGATCAAGCTGCGCGAAGAGCTGGTCGGCGATCTCCCGCACCTGCTCGGAAAAGGCATGCGCCACTCCGTCTGACACCTTCTCTTCCGCGATACCCTCGGCCTGCACCTTCGCCTCGACCGACTGTTCCATCTGCGTCATCCAAGCGTTCAGGTGCTTGTCGAACTGCGCTTTCGCCAAGTCCGCGCCACCGAACGCACGCGCCATCGCAAGCGTCAGCGCCAGAATCGGGATCAACGCCATCAAGGAAAAGAAAGTCAGCGAAGCGGCGTGCAGCGAGCATTGGTCGTTCTTAAAACCGGAGAGTACCAACGACACGAGGCGTACCGCATACACGCCGATCCTATGAAACCACGGCAGCGTGCGGCAGTCGATCTCCCATACGCCCCTGGTGAGAAAGGTGTGGCAGTCAGCAAGCAATGCTTTGATTTTCATGCGCGAATCCTTATGGCTTTTTGGGTCGAGGCCGGACAGACATACTCGCAACAACCGCATCCGGTGCAGCGTGCAGCATCGATGACTATCCGGCTCGTCATGTTCTCAGCATCCCAGGCCATGTCGAGCGCGCCGTGCGGACACGCTCCAACACAGGCGCCGCACTCGCGGCCAAAACCCAACAAACAATGTTCCTCATCCATGCGCGCCGTCCCCATCGGACGCGCATACTTGTTTTCCCGTGTGAAACGCGGAATCGCGCCGCTCGGGCAGACCTGACCGCACTGGGTACAGGAAGGCGGGCAATAACCGCTATCAAACGTGACCTCCGGAGCCAGCACACCGGCCCAGCCATTGCCGACGCCACCGAAACGAATGATGCCGTTCGGGCAGCTCCGCACGCACGCCCCGCAGCGCGTGCAGAGCCGCGTGAAACGTGCGTCACCCGCACTGGCCGGCGGGCGGATCGCCGCTGTCTCCGATGTGCCGCCACGCGCGGGACGCAGAACCAAACGGTAGCCAGCGCCCAGCCCGAGACCTAGGAACGCGCGCCGCCCCAGTGCAACACTTTCGCGGCATCGCGCCGCCGTATCCAGCGTCCGCAACCTAAAAGGAAAACGAAGCAAGTCCTGCAAGGCCCCCAGCGGACAGAGTCGGCCGCACCAGAGTCCGGGAGCGAGAAACGCGAACAGCAGTAACGCAGGCAGACCAGCCGCCGCGAGCCAGTCGCGCAACTCAAGCCGACGCCTCGCCGCGCCGAACGCCGCATTGAAAAGAACCAACGGATCAAGCCATCCGAAAAGCGGATACCCTGCAAGCGCCGCACCAACCGCCAGCATAACAAGCCACAGCCCCACGCGCGGCACACGCGAGACCCAGTTGCGCCGCGGCACCCAGCCAGCCAGCGCATCCTGACAGGTTCCGGTCGGACACAGCCAGCGACAGAAGGCGCGCGGCCAGATCACGCTGATCAGCGCAGGCACAAGCGCGCCCAGCAAAAAGGCCCCGCCGACACCGGCCGCCAGCGTCACCAAAGCATTGAATGGGCTGAGCGCAGGCACCACGCCCGCCAGCCACACCGGCTCACGACGCGGCCAAGCGCACGCGGCCGCCGCCACG
>JAKJHA010000158.1 GCA_022704125.1 Verrucomicrobiota bacterium
AGGTTCTCAGTCCGCGTCGTTATCTGGCGCGGAAGGTTCATCGTCTTTTGTGTCCCCCCGCGCCAATTCACGCAGGCGGATGACCCAGATGCAGGCCTCGTACAGCGCGCACATCGGCAACGCCATTAAGATCTGCGAAACCGGATCGGGCGGGGTCAAGATCATCGCGATCACGAAAATGATTACGATAGCAATGCGGCGTCGCGAACGGAGCGCTTCAGACGGAACCACACCAATCCAACCCAACGCCAGCAGCAGCAACGGAAGTTGGAAGGCCAGTCCGAAGGCGATAATCGTTTTGATGACAATATCGACGTGCTCATCAAGCCGCACGATATCGACTTTAATACCCACCCACGCATTGATTTTCTGCAAGACCTGAATGGCGATATCAAGGGTCGCCGCATAGGCCATCCAAACGCCGACGCCGAAGAGCAGCGTCGACGCAAACAGGCAGAAGATAATGATCGAACGTTCACTGCGTCTCAATCCGGGAAAAACGAAACGCATGATAAAGAAGAGCAGGAACGGCATGCTGAGGGCCGTGCCGCCCCACAGCATGATCTTGATAAGAATGCTGAAGCCCGCGGTCCAGCCAAGTCCCTGCACCTTATCTGTCGAGAGCCCGGCGGGGGCGATGATCCACTCCGTGATCTTCGGCGCGAACGGGATGATGATGATTTCGCAGAGAACCCACGCGATCACGCAATGCAGCAGGCAGTCGCGCAGATCGATCAGGTGTTCCAAGAACGGGCGCGGCGGATCATTGTAGTCATCGGCCGCCCCGTCTTTTTTGATCAAGAACCGTCCTACCTTCATGTGGTGCGCTCCGTGGGCGTCTCGGAGGCTTCGGACACCTCCGGCGTTTCAGACGTCTCGGACTGCGCCCCCGTCACGTCTTGCGACTCGGCCGGCACATCCGACGATCCCGCCGACCATTCGGCGACATGGTCCTCATTGCCGGGGTAGTCCGCAGTATCGGGGTAGGGGTTGTCGTCGTTGTACGACTCAGCGGGATCGGACGGCACGCCGTCGCCATCATACGACGTATCCGGATGTGACGAATACGAGTCGGACGACGACGGCTGGTCCATGTTCATCAACTGATCTTTGAACTCGTCAGCCGCACGACGGAACATCTCCATCGTGCGGCCCAGTTTGCGGGCAATCTCAGGCAGGCGTTTGGGGCCAACCACAATCAGGATGACCACAAACAACACCACCCATTCGCCCGCGCCCACGGAGCCGCCGAGGAACGCTAAGCTGGGAAAACACAACATGCCCGGAAGCCCCTGCGCGCCCGCTTATTTCTGGAACAGCGAAAACTCGCCGCGACGATTCAGGCGCCAAGCCTCTTCACCAGAACCCGCCACCGCCGGCTTTTCCTCGCCATAGCTGCGGGTCTGGATGCGGTCGCCCTGGACACCCAGTTGCACCAAGCGCGTACGCACCGAAATGGCGCGATTCTCGCCCAGCGACAGGTTATACTCGTTGCTGCCGCGCTCGTCGCAGTGCCCTTCGACCACCAGCACATGGTTCGCATTCTGCTGGAGATGCATGGCAACCTGCTCAATCTTGGTGATTTCGGAAGGAGCCAGCGAGTAGCTATCGAAAGCGAAGTAGACCGGCGCGAAGGTCACACCCTGCACAGGCGCAAGCGTATCCTCGAAACGCGCACCGCTAACCAGATTACCAACGCCGTCATAAACCGAAGGAATGTCCGTGGCCTCCAACAGCGTCGGGTCATCCAACCCCAAACCGCCGCCGGCACCAGCGCCGCCCGCACCACCCTTTTTAGACCACGGCATACGACAACCCGCTGCAAGAAGGAGCAGGCTGACCATTGCGACATTGACAAAGACGACCGAACGAATATGCATATGTGAACTCCTCACTCGTGAACCGTTATTAGCGCTCTGACCAATCCGGAGACATCCAATTACCGGCAATGTTGATTAAACGTACCGCAGGATCCCCCAGAGTGTCAAGAATGTAGAGCGCGCCCCTGTTCGAGCAGACCACATGCCGCCCGTTCGCCGCCCAGGAGGGGTGCTCGTAGGTGCCGGGCTGCGTCACCATGGTCGCCGACTGCTCACCCTCCTGTGGGTTGAGCACCGCGATCTGATAGCCCCCGCCGCGCTTAGTGGCATAAACAATCCCACCCTTGGCGTGCCAGTCGGGATTGACATTTTCCGAACCTTTGTAAGTCAAGCGGCGCGAGCGGCGTGTTGCCACATCCACCAGATAGAGTTGCGGCGAACGGTCGATGTCGCTTACATAGACAATACTGCGTCCATCGGGCGACCAGCAGGGGCTGGCCTCGGCACCGTGGGGCGTCTGCGTCAGTCGCGTCAGACTACCGCCTGAGAGCGTCAACACATACAGCTCCGGATTGCCCTGATAAGAAAGGATCAGCGCGGCGCGCGAACCGTCCGGCGAAATTGCCGCCCCGGTGTTCAGTCCCTTAAACGCCGCCAGCGCCTTGCGCTCGGCACCCACCACCATGCGGTAGACCGCCGGATATCCTTTCAGAAAGCTCGTGTAGTAGATGTCACGTCCGTTCGGCGCCCAGCGCGGACCGACGGCCGCCACGTTGTCATGGGTGATCTGCATGACGTTCTGGCCGTCAGCGTCGCAGACGTAGAGATCCGCGTTGTTGCGACCACGACGATTAACAAAGACGATGCGCGTCTGGGCTATACCGACCTCACCGGCGATCAGCTTAACCATCTCATCCGCGAGCTGATGCGCCTGACGCCTCACCTCGGCCTGTCCCAGCGAGGTACGCGCCCAATTGAAGGCCTTGCCGGGCCACTCCACGCGGCAAGCGCTCTGCACACCCGAACCCGCATCCGCCACCGAACCCTTTACGGTCACCGCGCCCGACGGAGCGACCTTGAACCAACCCGAAAGCTCCAGGTCACGCGTCAAGGTTTTCACGAAAAGCTGTCCGTACGGTCCCGGCGCCTGCAAGCCAGACAGCGAAACGGTGTTTTTGTCCGCCCCCTTTTTGACCACCGAAATCAGCGGCGGCTGCGCCGCCGACTGTGCAAACGTCGTCGGCGGCATAACCCCGACCGTCGTAAAAAATAAAACCGCCAAAAAAAATCGATGCATAATGACTCCAAAAAACGTGGGGACAGTATAGCCTGCCCCGGCCTTCTCCGCAAGTGCAGACAATTTCAAAGATGTAATCGGCAATCACGTGAAAGTCCGTGAAAATGTTTACGGTTTCGGTATAATGATGGTGTTCTCTGGGTGGTGTCCGTGGTTCGCCAAAAAAGGAAGTTTTCCGAGTGAAAAGAAGTTCGACTGTTGTTGTGGCCTGTCTCGGTTTCGTCAGTGTGATTTGCGCAGCGGAGACGCCTGCGGTTCATGTGCCCCCCAACGCGGTCAAGACGCGGCCGATCACGGCGACGGCCGACGCGATTCTCGCCAAGGGGTTCACTGTGACGCTCGCAGTCGACTTTGACGGCGTGAAGAATGACGAAACGCTTTACGAGGCAGGCGCCGTGAAACTCGCGTTCCGTCTGGCGGGAAAAACAAAAGGGCTGGAAGGGTATGACAGCCGAGGCGGCAATTATTTGAATTTCCCGATGCCGGACGGTTCGTGCCCGGTGATCGAGGCGACAATCTGCGACCATGCGGGACGCGTGGGAATCCCGCTCGGCTTTTTGGCGCGGAAGGACGGTGTCCACACCGTGATACTCAACTTCTCCCCGGTCCACTGGTCAATTTGTGTGGATGGGCACGTGGACAACGACATGCCGATACCGCAAGAACCGGTAACATGGCCGGCGCAGGCGCAGGAACGTGTTTTCTCGCCGCGTGTACGATCCGCAGTATTTGTCGCGCCAGCGAAACCGGATGCGTTGCCACAAGCGGTGGACGCGAAGCGCGTAACGCGTCCGATCCAATACTGGACACCGGACGATCACAATGCGTGGGTCGGCGACGTGGCGGTGGGAACCTGGAAAGGGCGCTTCCATGTGTTCTATCTCTTCGACCGCCGTCATCACGGGTCAGGCGCGGGCAAGGGTCGTCACTATTTCGCGCATCTTTCGTCCGGCGACCTCGCGAACTGGGATGAGCATCCCCTCGCGGTGCCGATTGATGACTGGTGGGAGTGCATCGGCACGGGCACGCCGTTTGAACTGGACGGTAAGTACTGCCTCGCGTACGGGCTCCATACGGAGCGGATGATGCCGCAAGGGAAAGACTGTCCCGTGGGCGGCACCTACGCCGTGTCGGAGGACGGCATCCACTTCCGGAAAACGGGTGTGATGTTCACATCCGATCGCAACCCGAGTGTCTACAACCGCGCAGACGGTCGCCTCGGCATGGGCACGAAAAACGGACAGCTTTATTACCGAGAGGGTGACGCTTGGGATTGGAAACCCGCCGGCAAGCGCGCACCTGTGAGCGGGGATTGTCCCGCGCCGTTCACATGGGGTGGACAAGATTATCTCATCCAAGGGTTCTTCCACATGGCGTCGCGTCCGAACGAGTCCGGCGACTGGGAAGACTGGGCGGCCTCGGGCGACGACGTCTACGAAGGGCTCTCCGTGCCGATGGTCGCCCCTTGGTCGGGCGACCGCCGCATCATGGTCGGCTGGCTCCGACATCTCTACGGTTGGGGCGGCTGGCTTGTCTTCCGTGAACTCGTGCGCTATCCCGACGGTAAACTCGGCGTGAAATGGCTAGCGGAAACGCCAGCGCCGGTACCGCCGCAGACCTTCGCCGTGGCCGATGTCACGAAGCCGTTCGTTGTGCGGGCGGTAGCAAAGGCGAGCGACACGGACTTTGAATTCCGCATCGATCCTGCCGAAGCGCGGGCGCAATTCCATTTCCCGCGCAAGGGCGAATCCGGCGCACGAGTTTTGACTACGGCAGAGTTTTTGAAAGTCCCTACGGACAAACGCTCGACCGTCATCGGCGGCCATGCGTCATCCGGAGGAGCGTTCGCGCTCGGCAAGATCCGCGGGCTCGACAAGCCATTCACCGTAAAGCTTGTGCAGTACTACGACGCGAAATCCGACGCGACGATTTTCGACGTGGAAATCGCTGGCACCCAAACGATGATCACATGCCGCGCGGGCCGCTTCGCGCCCGCCGCCCGCAGGGGCGACTAGTGCTATACGGTGTTTGCCGCCCCAAAAAATTTGTGGCATGGACGTCCCGCCCATGAAACACGGGCAAGATGCCCGTGCCACACCTCTACGCCTCTGTGTTAAAAAAACCGAGCACTGCCCCCAAAAAACCTCTGCGTCTCTAATTTATGCACGAGCGGCGCGAAACAAGCAGAACGATTTTTTGAAGTGACCTTTCAGGCCACCATGTCTTTCGCTTCCAGACCCAGGGCTGCGCTACGCTTGCCCTGGGCTAGGGTGAAACCGCCCCTTACCTATGTCCTGACCGCGCCTTCGGGGCTGTGAACGCTCAACGCTCAACTTTCAACGCTCAAGTGACGCGGCTCGCGGAGATACTTGCTCCAAGCTTCGCGTCTTCGCGTGAAAAACCCGAGCTTACCCGAAACCCTACACGATTTCCCAGCCTGGGCGGTAATCTCGCGTCAGATATGGGGCTGCTTCAGGACGGTTGGTGACGGCGAGTTTCGCCGAATCCCAGAGCAGACGCTTGCCGCCGAGACGCAACGATACTGCCGCCAAGTTGAAGGCTTCGGAGATCGGTCCGGCGTGCTGAAAATCACCATACGTGGGTGCGCCACCTTTAAAGGCTTTGACCCAGTTGAGGTTGACCGGCTCGACCGCAGGCAGCGGCGCTTGCGTGTCGCCCGAGAGTATACGCGGATTCTGACCGAGGAACCCGGCCAAGATCTTGCCGCGGTCACCGACAAATAGCATGCCCTCCGGCGGTAACTCGCCGTTCTCGCGCTCCAATTCCTCGGGTGTCGGCGGGCGCATGCCGCCATCGTACCACCACAGGTCGAGCGCGGGACGCGCGCCTTTGGCGGCGAAGCCGAAGCGCACGGTGCAAGCGGCAGGGAAGGACCACGTGTTTGTGATCTTCACGCTCACGCGGTCGCGCAACGTGCAGACATGGCTGGGCGTGGACTCGACGCGTATCGGCGCATCGAGGTCGAACTCCCGGAAGACGCGCCAGAGGCTGTAGTGTCCCATGTCAGCGATGGCTCCACCACCGAACTCGTACCAACCGCGAAAAACGGTG